>CAMPIU010000047.1 GCA_946886545.1 uncultured Flavobacteriales bacterium
GGATTGAGCATCCTGATCTATTTTGTAACCGTTAAAATTCCATACGGAGACCATTCGTTCATTAAGTTTGTGATGAACAACTTGTTGATCCTGTTCTTTATCTACATTGTGATGTCGGTGGAGGGAATAAAACTTTCATCCTTTCGCAGAAAATAAAAGCCCTGCTCATCAGCTGACAAGCAGGGTCTCAAATAAGTAGAAAGTGATTACTTAATTACTTTATAAGCCTTAGAAGAACTTTCTCCTGAAAGAATCAATAAATATGTTCCTGAAGAAACAGATTCCAATTGGTTTAATTCAACCAGTTCGGAATTAATCTGACTCATCTCGAAAAGAACCCGACCGTTCAGATCAATTAATTTAATGGATTGGATTATACCATCTTTATTGTCTACAGAAATGGAATTGCTGAATGGATTCGGATAGACAGATATATTATTTAGCAAATCCTGTTCATTAATTCCGAGTGTTGACATCCATACATTTGAACCGTCAAAGTAGATCACACTTTCTATTTTAAAGAAATCATTCCCTGATTTGTTTGGGCAGTAAACAGAGACCGTAAGAGTATAATATCCCGGATTTCCAATTAAAGCAAGTGTGTCACTGATATAAACCGTGTCCGTAGGTGAGTAAACAGCCCAGGTAACATATAAACTTTGAGTACTTGAACTATAAACAGCCTGATATAATGAAGCGGAATCAATTGCATTGTAATCGATGATGCAATTCGTTACTAAATCAGTATACAAGGAGTCATTGATCGGTCCGTTCGGGTAGGGATTGTTGTTGTAAGTGGAAGACGAATCTGCAATAACAAAGTTCACGGTTGTAGAATCAATTCCTGAATCCCAAATAGTTACAGAATAAATTCCCGCACAAAGATTTGAGACAGAACTTGCAGTTGAGCCATCACTCCATAGTACAGTATAAGGTGCTATTCCTCCATTTGGAGAAACGGAAGCAGAGCCACTGCAGTTATTCGTCAAATCATCTGTTAAAGTCAAATTCGCCAAAAGATTGATTATTATCGTGGAATCACTGATTGTAATCGGCTGATTAATTGTGCATCCGTTTGAATCTATGCAAACAAGGTCCCATATTCCGGGACAAAGATTGGCAGCTGTTGGGCCAGGGTTAAATGATGCTCCATTATCCCAGGAATAGTAATAGGGTGGTAAGCCCCCGGAAACATTGAATGTCGCTGTTCCCGTGCAAGTTCCGTTTATTGATGGGCTAGTAGTAAAACTACCCGTAAAATTTGTACATGGATTGGTAATAATAAAATTTGTAGTTACGGTATCCGTGTTATCCCAAACAATTACGCTGTAGTTTCCAACACAAAGATTTCCAATAGCACTTGTCGTTTCACCGGTACTCCATAAATAGGAATATGGCCCCAAACCACCTGTTGGTGCTACATAAGCCTCTCCAACACAATTACCCGTAAGGTCTCCTGTGGTTGTCAAATTAACTGCAATAGGATTTCCTGTTACTATAACAATAGGAGATGTCATACAACCATATATATCCATAGCAGTTGCAGTGTAATATGTTCCCGGACATGCATTAGAGATGGTTTGAGTATTAGCACCGTTGTTCCAGCTGAAGCTATAAGGAGGAGTTCCACCGTAAGGAGTAAAGGTTACAGAGCCGTCACAGATTCCCGGACCGGATGCCAAGGTACTTGTATAGGTCCCGCTGAACCCCCCACATGCATTATAGATACTGAAATTGAAAGTAAGAGTATCAGTTCCATCGTAAATACTGACCCAGTGATTTCCGGGACATAACATATAAACAAAATTGGTAGTTTCACCAGTACTCCACAGATAGGTATAAGAGCCGGATCCGCCTGTTGGTGCAAGGGATGCAGATCCTGAGCAAGACGCGGTAGAATCATCAATAGTTAAATTCGGAGAAATAGTACTAAGAGAAGTATCTGCAATGGTAGCTGTTATAGATGTCGTGCAGCCAAATGCGTCCATGCAGGTAACAATATAGGTTCCGGCACAAAGATTGGAAGCGGTTGCCAAAGGTGTTTGAGGTGCTCCCCCGAAAGAAAATACATAAGGAGCACTTCCTCCGTATGCGAAAGCCTGAATAATGCCATCGCAATTTCCAGGTGTACAATCAGTAAATGAAGTGCTCAAAGTGATATTGGGACAAGTGTCGTTGATTGAAAAAGAAAGAAGTTGTGTAAATCCAGTGGAATCAAGTACCAGGAAATAATCTCCGGCGCATAAGTTTGAAATGATTTGACCGCCGGATGCAATAATGGTACTTGTATCATCTTCATACCAAGTCCATGTACAGTTGCTGAAGTATGCAGAATCTAAAAAATTGGCGGATCCGTCACAAATTCCCGGATTGGAGGCATTGATAGTGGTAATAGTTTGTGCTCGGCTTAGGTTTAGACTTGTTAATGCAAAAAGCACAAAAACAAGTGAGTAAAGGTGTTTCATAAGTTTAAGTTTAACCCAAACTTAAGTCAATCTTTGTAAAACTGCAACTCTTTTCCGATTATTGCGTATATAAGGAGTGATTTTCATAACTTTGTGACATGTTGACAGTTGAACAACTTATCGGTGATTTATTATTGCAGCACAATTGTGTGATCGTTCCGTCTTTTGGTGGTTTCGTTGCACAGCGTACATCTGCAAAAATTGATCCGGCGAAAGGTGTCATCATTCCTCCAAAGAAATCAGTGCTGTTTAATAAGCAATTGATCAATAACGACGGTTTATTGATTGCAGCGCTTTCTCAGGCTAATTCGGTTTCTTATTCAGAAGCTGCGGAAGAAGTTCAGGCGCATATCAATGAGTGGGAGGCGAAACTCCAAATGGGAGGCAGGATCACGATTGATCGCGTTGGAAACCTGTTTTACGACCAGGAAAGAAACTTGTGTTTTGAACAAGATCGTTTCTACAATTTATTACTGGAATCATTTGGTTTAAGTGCTGTTCATTTTGTGTCAGTTGCCGATGCGGAAGCGAAGGAATCACATCAGGTATTATTGAAAGTGGTGAAGGCCGTTGAAATGGAGCAAAAACAATTGACTCCAACATCTGAACCTTCCTTTGTTTTAAATCAAGAACCAATTGTTCCGGTCTTGGAGGTGGTTCACGAAGAACACATTAAACAAACAGTGCTTCCGCTTAAGAAGAAATCCACTGCCTGGAGATATGTAGCTGCTGCTTGTTTGTTACCAATTGCATTTTATTCTTTTTGGCTCCCTGTAAAAACAGATGTATTGGAATCCGGTGTTATCTCACTCTCTGATTTTAATCCGTTTCACTCAAACAAACCGGGAACTTACGTTGCTCCGGAAACGAACTATAATTTTCCGAAGAGAGAGAGTAAGAAGCAACTTCAGAATTTACCAAAAAACGTGGAGACCTTCTCTTATGAAATGGATGAAGATACTTATGTTCCCGTTTCCCTGAAGAAACAGAAAAAGCAACCGGTTGTTGAGCAAGCAAAGCCAGAAATTCTTCAGGCTGAAGTGTTGGAAACCCCAAAGAAAAAGGTGGAACAACCAAAGACATATCCGGTAGCTTCCGTAGTAATTCCAAAAGGAGGACAAATTATTGTCGGAAGTTATTCCGATAAAAAAAATGCAGAAGATCTGATCAAATTGCTGGAATCTAAGGGAATGACAGGTCAAATCATGGAGAAGGACGGTAAAATTCGCGTAACGGCAGGGAATGCTTCCCAATATGCTGAGCTGGAGCCGAAATTAAAGGCATTGGGGATTTCTCCCTGGGTCTTAAAATGATTAAAATCATAGTTAATTTCCGATTTTAGTTCGTAATTTGATGTACTAATGTTTGTACACCAATGAAAATATTTTTTCCATTCTTGTTGTTTCTGCTGGTTGCGTGCGGTTCAAAAACGGAAACCATTCATCCGAAAACTCAGGATATTACATCATCGGTTTATGCTTCCGGAACTATCAAAAGTAAAAGTCAGTACAAGGCAATTCCTTTGGTTTCGGGGATCATTCAGGAGGTTTTGGTAGATGATGGTGATTTTGTCAAAAAAGGCCAATTGCTCTTTAGAATCGATAACAAAGCACAGCTTATCAATGAAGAGAATGCTGCACTGTCTGCTTCGTATTACGATTTAAGCTCCAACCAGGATAAATTGGAAGATGCCCGAAATGCTATCCAATTAGCCCGGGAAAAACTAAAGACGGATTCCTTGCTATATGTGCGCCAATTAAATCTGTTCAACCAAAATGTCATTTCAAAAGTGGAATTGGAACAAAAAGAATTGGCTTACCAAAGTTCTAAAAATGGACTTTCCAACGCGCTTATCCGGTACAATGATTTAAAACGTCAAATAAACTTCAGTGCAAAGCAGGCAAAAAACAACCTGGCTCTGTCATCCAAGTCGGCTTCTGATTTTGAAATCCGTAGTGATATTAATGGAAGAGTTTATAGTGTTTTGATCGAAAAGGGAGATTTGGTTGGCCCGCAAGTTCCTTTGGCAGTATTGGGATCTGCAGATAGTTTTATTCTTGAAATGCAGGTTGATGAATACGATATCGCAAAAGTAAATTTAAACATGCGTGTTTTAGTCACGATGGATAGTTACAAAGGACAAGTATTTGAAGCGAAAGTAACCAAGATCAATCCGTTAATGAATGAGCGTTCCAAAACATTCAAGGTTGAGGCAGAATTTACGGAACCCCCGAAGCGGATTTTTCCGAATACGTCCTTCGAAGCGAATATTGTATTGGAATCGAAGAAAAAAGTATTGACAATTCCCCGAAGTTATTTATTGAAAGGCGATTCCGTGCTTTTAAAAAGTGGCACCAAAGTAAAAGTAAGAATTGGACTGCGTGATTTCGAGTTTGTGGAAATTTTATCAGGGATCAAACCGGAAGATGAGTTAATGCTGGAAACGGAATGAGATTTGGATTGATCATAAATATTTCGAAAGCTTTGTTGCTGGCCCGGTGGAAGCAAACACTCGTTGCTGCGATCGGTGTTACTTTCAGTATCACTATGTTTATCACGCTTTTGAGTTTCATGACCGGATTAAACATCATGTTGGATGGATTAATCCTCAACCGGACACCACATGTACATATTTATAAGGAAATTTTGCCATCAGAGAAACAGCCGATTGATTATGAATCACAGGGGCATAATTTTATTAGTTCTGTAAAACCGAAAAATGATCTGCTGGATCTTCGTAACAGTTCGGTAATCATGAAATCCTTGAGAGATGATTCAAGAGTTCTTGGCGTAAGTCCGAAAGTAAACGTTCAGGTATTTTACAATATTGGTGCAGTGGATTTAAATGGCGTATTGAACGGAATAGACGTGGCAGAAGAAAACAGACTTTTTTTATTTTCCGAATATGTAGTTGAAGGAGATTACCAGGATCTCAAAAATGTTCCGAACAGTATTGTTTTGGGAAAAGGGGCCGCTGAAAAAATTCTGGCAAATGTGGGCGACAATATTCAAGTTACCACTTCCAAAGGAGAGCGTGTTCAGTTAAAGGTAGTTGGTTACTTTCAATCCGGAATTCAGGATATCGATAAAGTGCAAAGTTATGTTTCCTTGGCAACCGCTCAAAAATTGCTTGGTGAGAGCAATAGCTATATTACAGATATTCAGGTGAAACTGAAGGATATGAGTCTGGCACCTGAAATTGCAAAAGAGTACAAACAGATTTACGAAGTGGAAGCAGTGGATATTCAAACTGCAAATGCGCAATTTGAGACAGGAACGGCAATCAGAACCTTGATTTCCTATGCGGTTGGAATTACCTTACTCATTGTGGCCGGTTTCGGAATTTACAATATCCTGAATATGATGATTTACGAAAAGATGGATACAATTGCTATTCTGAAAGCCACAGGTTTTTCCGGAAAGGATGTAAAGCGGGTTTTTATTACCATTGCGTTGACAATTGGTATTTTCGGCGGATTATTCGGACTCTTTTTCGGCTATTTGATTTCATCGGGAATAGACAATATTCCATTCAAAACTGAAGCCCTTCCGACGATCAAAACTTATCCGATCAATTATGATCCGAGGTATTATCTGATTGGTGGTATATTTTCGGTTGTTACTACTTATTTTGCCGGATATTTTCCTTCACGGAAAGCAAGTAAGGTTGATCCGGTTGTAATCATTAGAGGAAAGTAAGATGAGTTCAGCAGTTCTACAAGCGAAAGAGATTTCCAAATTTTTTCATGATCCGTATGATATTCAGGTATTGAAAAAAATCAATTTTGAAATCCAAAAAGGCGAGTTTACCTCCATTATCGGTAAATCAGGCTGCGGTAAATCAACACTATTGTATATTCTTTCTACAATGGACACCGATTATGAAGGTGATCTGATAATTGATGATCAATTGATGCGCGGAAAAAAAGAAGCTGATTTAGCAAGGGTCCGAAATGAAAAAATCGGCTTTGTATTTCAATTTCATTATTTGCTGAATGAGTTCTCAGTGATAAAAAATGTGATGTTACCGGGCTTAAAATTAAGTAAACTGAGTGCTGCAGAAGTAGAACAAAATGCCTATGAAAAATTGAAAATCTTAGGAATTCAGGATGAAGCACTTAAACTGCCCAATCAGCTTTCCGGCGGACAAAAGCAGCGAGTGGCAATTGCACGTGCATTGATCAATAATCCTTTGATCTTGATGGGTGATGAACCAACCGGAAATCTGGACAAGAAGAATAGCGAAATTGTATTTGAAATCTTCAAAGAATTGGCCGAAGAAATGGGACAATCCTTATTGATTGTTACCCATGATAATCAATTTGCGGAAAGAACCCATCGGATTATAGAAATGGAAGACGGAGCAATCATCCGGATGTGAAATGAATTGAAAATTGAAAAGGGAGAAAATGCATCCAATCTTTTCAATCTCATAATAAGTTTATTTTTTACCTATATTTCCTTTTGGAAACTAGTTTCCACGAAGAAACTTATTATAAAATCAGGCGGTTAACTCCGTATTTTTGCAATATGGTTATGTAAAAGAAACTAATTCACGAACCGGCTGCTTGCGCAGGCAGAATGCTGGCTATTAGAGACACGGTAGAATTACTCTCCGGTAAATGGAAAATTCAGATTATCGGAACATTGGTATTCGAGAACTCGATGAAGTTTATGGAGTTGAAACGGAATATTCCGGGAATTGGTGCCAAAATGCTTTCAAAGGAATTACAGGAATTGGAAATCAATCAATTGATTACACGGACGGTTTGCGATACGAAACCAATTACAGTAGAATATAAAATAACGCCTTATGGTCTAACGCTGGAACCGATCATTGCAGAGTTGGCTACTTGGGGAGCCAATCACAGAAAGCATTTGTTTAGCAACAGCAATTAGTTCAGATTAATGTTCTTGAAAACTGCGCGGCACTCACAGGTACCTCCGCCTTTTTTGTTTTTGCTTACTTCCGTAAATATGTAGTTTGCACCACTGTTCAGGTCCTTGTTCAGA
This sequence comes from uncultured Flavobacteriales bacterium, assembly GCA_946886545.1. The sequence goes on from CAMPIU010000047.1 coordinate 7,479, forward strand.
GTCAGTAAAGTATCTTCAGCACGACCACTGATGGAATCTGCATACATTTTACACGGGCCGAATTGAGACATGTTTTTATGGCCGTTTCTTTCAAGGATAATCGTTTCACTTTTTCTCGCAATAAAGAAACTGTCTACGGTGAAGAAGACGGTTGCTGCAGAATCTGTCCGTTGATATACTTTCACCCAAACATCGTAATCGGAATCATTTTGAATGACTTGGTTGTATTTTACACTTGGATCCTTGCATGCAGCAAGAATTAAAAGAAGTGTTATGAACGGCAGGATTTTCTTCATGCTTCAAAGGTATGAAATTCAGGGAATAGAATCTAACAATTAATTTAAAGACCTTGATTCCACAGGGCTAATAGACACATGTCTATGCGTCTTTTTAGAAGCGGATTGTTACCCCGACCATTGCCTGAAAACCTTGGGTCGGGTAATTGTACCACCTTTTGTAACGCTGTGCGGCTACATTGTTCAAATTTATGAATCCCGAAACGCGTTTGTTGTAACGGTATTCCAAACCAATATTTGCATCTGCCAGGAAGCCAAGCTTTAAACCGTATTGATTGTTTTCTTCCAGGACATCTTCTCCAGGACCAAAGACCTTCGCTCTTCTTCCCCCTTCCAGGCTTACATCAACATTCAAAATGAATTTGTCGTACAGGTTGTAAGCACCACGCAAAACCAATTGAAATTGCGGTAAGTTCCAGGCAAATATATTGTTCTTCGCGTTGTAAGAATAGTATCTTCCGATAACATCGATCTTCACTTTTTCTTTCAGTTGATAGTAAATAGATCCTTCCAGCTTGGTAATGTTCATTGTATCGTAGATCACACTGAAACGGTTCCCACCGGAATAAGTAGTATCTGTTACAAAAAGCGCTTTGTTTTTGACATGTGAAAAACTAGCAAAGATATTGAATCCGATTCGTTTGGATAAAGTTCCTTTGATCCCGATGTATCCGTCTGCGGCCTTGTGTTCATTTAGAAGGGAGACATTAGACAAGGAGAATTCGTTCTCGTCCGTAATGCGTTTGAAGGTTTGTTGCGTCAAACCACCTGTTACTCCGGCATAAGGAATCAGGATGTCATTGAACAGGGAATATTTTACTTCAGCGATGGGATAGAGGTATACCTTGTTTTTTGTGCCAAGACTAGCAGTCAGATCTACTCCGATCTTTGCCTTCAGTTTCAGATTCTTTGAATAAGTGCTGATACTTGGACGCAAGCTGATGATGGTGTTTTTTCCTTCCAAGCCTGTATTCAGGAACCCCGGCATGGTATCCTTCATGACCCCATATTTGTAGGAATTGTGAAGAATATCCAGATCAGCAGCAAAAATTTCAGTTCCCCATTTGTAATCAGCTCCGGTGCGGATGGCAAAGAAATTCTCACGGGCATTCCAATCCTTAAGCGAATCAGCTGTTGGTTTTTTATCATTAAAATGGCGGTATTCCATTCCAAGCTTCCAGTTCAATCCCAAACTATCGTGTGCGTGGGAATTAAAGCCACCTTTCAATCCGAAAGTATTGAATCGCTGGGCGATGCTATCCTTATCTGCATCTTCATTGGGGAAACCATAGAAATGAAGTCCCTGGTTCCGGTAATAGGATTCAATGTCCCAGCTGTATTTCTTTTCATTTACACCCACAAAGCCACGAACATTGGTCCGGTCGAAATTTGCAGGGGCAACGTTTCTCATTTTCCCGAAAGAACTTAAGTGATGTAAATGACCGCCGTAATTCATTTTTCTGCTGCGACCATTGTTGTAGTAAATTTCCGCCAAAGGCATCAACAAAGAACCGATCCCGATGCGGGCGTATCCGTTATATAATTGCGGCAGTTTTTGCTGCAGGTTTACTTTTGCCGGCTCGATCTTCGGAATTTCAAAAGTAGGCTCGTAATTGATCGAAAGTAAGGGATAAGAAGTTGATGGAATAGGAAAAACCGTATCCAAAATTTTGGGCTGGGAATTTAAGCGGTGCGCATCTTCAACCGATCTGTTTCCGGAAGCATTAAAAATAATATCATTTTGCCCGAAAACTGAAAATGATCCGATCAATACCGCACTTATAAGTGTTAATATGTATGTAACTCTTTTCATTATTCCCCTGTTTTTTCATCCACTTCAATTACCGTAGGTTCGCTCGGATTAGTCAAAGTTTTTGGTTGTGTTTTCAATTGCATAATCTCGTCGTACAATTCGCTAGCCTCCTGCAATACGCCATCATCTTTTACCGGATAATGATCGATTACGGATTTGATCGTATTTTCAGCCTGGAACAAGTCTTTTTTCTGAAGCAGTACTTTTGTTTGCAGGATTAATCCTTTTGCGATCCAGTAGTCATAACCCGGTTTCATTTTGAGTAATTCGCGGATCAAGGTTTCTGTTTTGGTGTAATCTGCCTGTTCAAAAGCATTCAAAGCGAGAATATATTTGGATTCTGCACCCCATACGGTTGTGGTGTTTTTGATCACATAATCCAGAGACAACTGTGCTTCTGCATATCTTTTTTCTTTGGAAAGCGATATTCCTTTGATGTATTCTGCTTCCAGTTTCAATTGCGTGGTTTGCTGAACTCCCAGTACTTTTTGGGCGTATTCCACCGCATTTGCATAATTCTCCAATAAGAAATGACAGCGCATCAATCCGATCCGGGCATTATTCAGGAATTCCGGATTGGAACTGGTTTCCTCCGTTCGTTTATAGTAAGGAAGTGCAGCTTCTTTTTGATTTCCGTTAAACAAGAACTTAGCAGTCCGGACCGAAGCCAATTCCGTATAATCATCGTTTGGACCGGCAAGTGTAATCTGGTAAACAGCAACTGCTTCTGCCTCTTTCTTCAGGCGATACAAGGCGTCTGCTTTTTGATTCATTGCATCCCGATAGAATTTGCCATTCGGATACTTATTCAGGTATTTATCAAATTCTGCAATGGAAGCATTCCATTCTGATTTTTCGTAGAGATCAAACCCAAGACGGTAATATTCATCTTCCACTTGGGTCGCAAGAGAATCGGCACAACTGTATTTGCCTGATAAGGCCTCAATCTTGTTCAGTAAGCGCTGTGCACGGTAAACCGCAACCAGAGAGCTTACTTCGCGTTCACAAATGGTGTCATTTATTGCAAACTCATTCAAAACTTTCGTATAAAACGTTTCTGCCTGGTTGAAATTACTGCGTTTGAAAGCAATATCACCCAAATAATGATAAGCATCTTTTACGATATTGCTAGTCGGATAATCGGAGATGATCTGTTTATAGTACCGTTCCGATTTGTCCAAATTGTCCATCTCAAAGTAAGCACGTGCAATGTCTGAAATGGCCCGTTGCATGTACCTGGATTTCGGGTAATTATTGATGATGTCGGCTAAGCTCTGAACCCGCTCCTCTTTCTTATTCATAAAGTTATAGGTGCGGGACATGTAATAAAGCGCCTGGTCGTCGTACCCTACTTTCAGATTGTAAGCAGCTTTGTAATTATCAATTGCCAGCTGGTTAGTGATATTATCAGCCGCAGTAGTTCGATAGTATTCATCAGCCAAACGCATGTGTGCATCTGCCTTTTTATCCAAATCAGTGAGGTTTGGCTGTTTCAAATAATCACGGAAAGTTTCCTGGGTCTTCGAATAGTCTTCCAATGCCAAATAGGCATAACCTTTATTGTAGATCGCATCATTTCTCAATCCGCTAAGCTGAGAACCGGACATTCCCATGAATTGGGTGTACTTTTTGATGGCTTCCGAATAATTTTTTAAATAGAATTCTGCATCAGCGCTCCAGTAGATTGCCTTAGCACTGATTTCCGGGCTGATTGGATATTTGTCTACCAATTCAAATGCTTTTATTGCATTCGCATATTCTGATTTTTGGAATAATTCAACTCCGCGGTTGAAAGCAATTAATTGGTAAGCAGACTTCAGTTTAATGTCTTTGCTGGTCAATTGATCCAACGATTCCAGGGCTTTTTGATAGTTCTTAGTCGAAGTGTATACATTCACCAAATACTGGTAAATGACTTGTTTGCGTTTTGATTCCGGGTATTTTTCGAGATACAAATTGAAAGCCTCAACTGCTTCGTCGTAAGCATTCATGTCTAATTTGTAGGAGAGCAAAGCATAGTTATACAAGGCATCTTCCTGGATCATTTTGTCCATATCAAGCTGACTTGCCGCTTCGAAAGCTGTACGTGCATAAACCAATTCACCCAGGTTGGTGTAACATTCACCCGCGTGGTAAAGGGCTATCTGACCCAGCACATCTTTCTCCCGAGCTACTCTGTCGAAGTATTTAACCGCTTTGGTGCAGTTGGAAGTTCGCGAATAAGCCAAAGCGAGCGCATAATCATCGTCGCGTGTGGTATTGGATTTCGAATTATACAATTCCAGGTAGGGAAGTGCTTCATCATACTTTTCCAGGTGGAAATAACTGTCTCCGATGATGTGGCTGATCTCGACTTGTTCTGCGGGTTTCAAACTATCCACTTTACTTGGTGCGAAATCCACAACTTCCTGGTATTTGTGCTGGATATAGTAGATTCTG
>CAMPIU010000048.1 GCA_946886545.1 uncultured Flavobacteriales bacterium
AAATTATGGGAACAACTAAAATCTATCCTTATTCAAAACAAACCTTACAATTAGCACAAATAGCGAAAGCTTTGGGGCACCCAGCCAGAATTACAATGGTTAAATATCTTTTCGAAAATCAAATAGCAACGAATGATACTTTTCAGGGACTTACAACGCTCAACAAATCCACGATCTCCAAACATATTAAAGAATTAATTCATGCGGATTTAGTTTTTTCAGATTACAAAGATTTCGAAGGAAATTATTATTTAAAGAAAGAAGCCCCACTTCTTATCGAAATGCTTGTACAAGAGATAAACCACTAAAATCATTCCGTACCTTTGTGAAGTACAATTTCTTAAAGATGTCGGAACAAAATCATTTTTGCAATAATCTATTCAACCGGGAACGCTTTGAAACTCGTGAGGTAAAAGTTGGGATCACCACAATCGGGGGAAAAAACCCTATCCGGATCCAATCCATGACCACAACCGATACCATGGATACGGAAGGATCCGTTGAACAATCTATTCGAATGATCGATGCAGGATGTGAATTGGTTCGTTTGACCGCTCCTTCCAAAAAGGAAGCTGAAAACCTCGGTATTATCAAAAATGAGCTTGTTAAACGCGGTTATAACACCCCATTGGTAGCAGACATCCATTTCACTCCGAACGCAGCTGAGATCGCCGCAAAACTCATTGAAAAAGTACGTGTGAATCCAGGAAATTATGCCGACAAAAAGAAATTCGAAGAAATTGATTACACCGAAGAAAGTTACCAAGCGGAACTGAGACGAATTGAAGAGAAGTTTACACCGCTTGTTTTGCTTTGCAAAGAACAGGGAACGGCTATGCGGATCGGAACAAATCACGGTTCTCTTTCCGACCGGATTTTAAGCAGATTTGGTGATACTCCGGAAGGAATGGTCCAATCTGCCATGGAATTCATCCATATCTGCCGGAAGAATGATTACCATGACTTGGTCATTTCCATGAAAGCCAGTAATACCCTCGTTATGGTTCAGGCTTACCGACTTTTGGTACAGACAATGAAAGAGCAGGGAATGAATTATCCTTTGCACCTTGGAGTAACCGAGGCAGGAGACGGTGAGGATGGACGAATCAAGTCGGCTGTTGGGATCGGTGCTTTACTGGAAGATGGACTGGGAGATACAATCCGGGTTTCGTTAACGGAAGACCCTGAGTTCGAGATTCCGGTTGCTCAAAAATTGGTTCAAAAGTTTGAAGAAAAAATTGAATATAAACTAAATTATTCGTCAAAAATTAAATTTGATTATTTTCATTACAATAAACGCATAACCAAATCTTTAATAAATATTGGCGGAAGCAATACTTCAATTGTATTTGCAGATCTTTCAAAAAAGAATAAAATAGTTTCAACTAATTTTTTCGGGTTTGGATATTCCTATTCGGAGCAATTAGATAAATGGAATATTTTCGACCAGGCTGCTGATTTTGTTTACCTTGGAGATCAGACAATTGACTTTGAGATCCCGGGAACAATTCGCTTGGTTCAGAACTACGAAACCTGGAAAAAACACACACGATCAGATGCATATCCTTTTTGCACAATGAATGAATACCGGCAAAACAAGCCTGAAGGAATTGTCTTTTTACATGTCGATCTGGATACCGATTATTCAGCTTCTGAACTTCCCACAGAAAACATAGTTTATGTTGCTGAAAGCAAAAAACAACAAAAAACTCAAGTTATCCGCAAATTTCAATATGAATTGGCGGAATTAAACAACTTATCTCCTGTCATTCTCAAATTGGATTATGCATTGGAAGAACTTGAAACCCTTCAATTGTATGCAAGTTCGGATGCAGGAATTCATTTCATTGATGGATTTGCAGACGGCTTGTGGATCACAGCTCCAAGATCTCTTGTGGACCTTAACAGCTTGTCATTCGGAATTCTCCAGGCCACACGAACACGAATTTCAAAAACAGAATACATTTCATGTCCATCATGTGGAAGAACACTTTTTGACCTGCAGGAAACAACCGGGAAGATCCGCGAACGGACTTCTCACTTAAAAGGACTTAAAATCGGGATCATGGGATGCATTGTAAATGGTCCGGGAGAAATGGCAGATGCAGATTACGGATACGTTGGAACCGGTCCGGGAAAAATTAATCTCTACAAAGAAAAAACCGTGGTGCGTAAAAATGTTTCCGAGGAAGAGGCTGTTGATGCATTGATCGAGTTGATTCGTGAAAATGGAGATTGGATTGAACCAAACAAATAAATGTCAATTCATTTTTGCAGAAATTAATTAAACCGCAGGTATTTCGACTCTGCTTAATATCATTCAAGATAAACATCTGTTTAGAGTCAGGAAAATTCCAAAAGAAAAACATCTTGGATACCGAGTGAAATCAACATGGTTTATCAGGAAAAACCTGTATAAAAGTTAAAAATTTCACTTGATTTCCTGCTAGATCTCCCCAAACAAAAGGTCTTTCCCTTCCAAACATAAAAAAAGCCCTTCAGAGGGCTTAAAAACACTATTTCCTACGGAAAATATAGATCTGAGAGCTCGACAAACCTTCCTTTGCTTTCCAATTAGACAAAAATCCAATTCTCATGGCTTTGAGTATGGAACCCCCTTTATATTTTTCACTCAACATTGAAACATAGTAGCTGTCAAATTTCATCGGAAGCATTTTTTCAAATTTCAAGCCTTTGGATTCAATCAAGGGAATAATTGATTTCGGGGAGAAATGATACAGGTGACGTGGAACATCATATGCGGCCCAATACTCTTTATAATATTGCGCATCAAAAGAGGTATAATTTGGAACTGCAATAATCAAAACCCCATTCTGGTTTACTAAAGAAACTATCTTCTCCAAATCCGGCTGTAAATTGTAAACGTGTTCCAACACATGCCACATAGAAACCACATCAAAGGATTCATTCAAACCATGCAACAAGCTCAAATCCTTTAACTCAATTCCGTTTTCCGACAAAGCCACTCTTCGTGCATCTTCATCAGGCTCCAAACCTAAAACGCTGTAACCGGATTCTTTGGCTTTTGCTAAAAAGTGTCCGGTTCCCGCACCGATGTCCAATAATTTCTTTCCGGGAGTTAATCCTTGAATAAGCGAGATCTTTTTCTTTAATGTATAAGAACGTACCCAGCCATAAACTTTATTAACTAATCCCTTTTTTGTAGAACTGTGCGAAACATAATCTTCCGATTTATAGTAATTACCTATTAGATCCAGACTTGGTCGCGGATTCGTAAAAAGTAAATTACATGAATTACAAAGCTCCAATTTGAAATCCTCCTTTGAAAGAAAGTGATCTCTAACTGTCAAATACGTACTAAATGATTCTGCTCCACAAGCAGGGCAAATTGATTGGTTTAAATGTTCCACGTGAAACTATCTTCCTAAATGAATTAATAAAACTGAAATATCGCTAGGGGAAACTCCACTAACTCTGGATGCCTGGCCAATTGTAACCGGCTTGATCTTGCTTAACTTTTCTTTTGCCTCAGAAGACAATGACTTCATTAAAGAATAATCCAAACTACCGGGAATGGAAACTTCCTCCAATCTTGACAACTTAAGTGCCACCTCTTCTTCACGAGCTATATATCCTTCATACTTTAGAAGTATTTCAGCCTGTTCAACAGCGTCTTCATGTTCCACGTGTAACTTATCAGCCAACTCGCGCACATTCTGACTCATTTCCAACACATGCTCCATTGTAATATGCGGTCTTATCAAAACCGAAGCCAATTTCACCTGTTGAGAAAGGGGAGAGCTTCCTACCAAATCCAAAACCGGGTTTGCAATCTCCGGACTAACTCCTTCTTTACGCAGAGCACCAATTAATTCCTTTGCAGCACTAACCTTTCTATTTACGTGGTCCATTGCTTCCTGATCCTGTAAACCCAATTCGAAAGCCAGTGGAGTTAAACGAACATCTGCATTGTCCTGGCGCAACAAAATACGATACTCAGCACGAGATGTAAACATCCGGTAAGGTTCCTGAGTTCCTTTTGTAATTAAATCATCAATCAGAACCCCAATATAAGCTTCATTTCTTCCTAAAATAAAAGGAGATTTCTCCTGTACTTTCAACGCAGCATTGATTCCAGCCATTAATCCCTGACAAGCTGCCTCTTCGTAACCGGTAGTTCCATTAATCTGTCCGGCGAAATACAATCCTTCAATCAACTTAGTCTCCAACGTATGTTTTAGTTGCGTAGGAGGGAAGTAATCATATTCGATTGCATAACCGGGCCTGAACATCTTTGCAGCTTCAAATCCCGGAATAGAACGAAGTGCCCGCAATTGAACATCTTCAGGCAAACTGGTTGAGAAACCATTCACATAGATTTCAACTGTTTTCCAACCCTCGGGCTCCACAAAAATCTGGTGTCTGTCACGGTCCGCAAAGCGATTGATTTTATCTTCAATACTTGGACAGTATCTTGGACCACTGCTTTTGATCGCGCCATTAAACATCGGTGACCGATCAAATCCTTCCCGTAACAACTCATGGGTTAGGGTAGAGGTATAAGTGATATGACAAGCTCTTTGAATCTTCAGAGCTTCCGTATTCCCATAAGAAAACTTGTTTGGGTTTTCATCACCTTCCTGACGTTCCATCTTCGAATAATCCAAAGAACGACCATCAATTCGGGGCGGAGTGCCCGTTTTCATTCGGCCGGATTCAAATCCCAAAGCAACCAAATCTTCAGTGATTCCAGTTGCACCTTTCTCTCCGATTCTTCCACCTCCAAACTGCTTTTCACCGAAATGAATCAATCCATTTAGAAAAGTTCCGTTCGTCAAAACAACAGCTTTTCCATAAACAGGAATCCCCATTGAAGTGCGAACACCCACAACAGTTCCATCCTCAACGATCAAGCCATTGCACATGTCCTGCCAAAAATCAACGTTGGGATTTTGCTCCAACAACAAGCGCCATTCTTCAGCAAATTTCATTCGGTCGTTTTGAGTTCTTGGCGACCACATTGCCGGACCTTTCGAACGGTTCAACATACGAAACTGAATGGCAGACAAATCCGAAACAATCCCGGACCCGCCACCAAGAGCGTCAATTTCACGAACAATTTGCCCCTTCGCAACGCCACCCATTGCCGGGTTGCAACTCATCTGAGCAATTGTATTCATATTCATTGTAATCAACAACACCGAACTCCCCAGTTTTCCAGCTGCATTCGCAGCCTCACAACCAGCATGTCCACCACCCACTACAATGACATCATAATTCTTCAACATACTATTTCATGTTTCACGTGGAACAAAATTACTACCATTAAACTCAAGCCTTCAAATGTTCCACGTGAAACTTACGTAACATTAACATTTCATTCTCTTTGGATCTCATTAACTCTTCTTCCTTGTCAGATTTATCTTTGTATCCACACAAATGCAATAAGCCATGAATACAAACACGATGCAGCTCATCCTGAAAAGGCGCGTCAAACTCGTTAGCATTCTCTTCAACACGGTCTACACTAATAAACAAATCTCCTGACACCACATCATCCTCAGTATAATCGAACGTAATAATATCCGTGTAATAATCATGTTGCAGGTATTCCTTATTCATTTGAAGCAAATGTTCATCAGAACAGAAAACAACCGAAACATCACCCAGCTGCATTCCTTCAACCTGACAAACATTAGAATACCACGCAAACAAAAATTCCGGATTTACACCCGGAACCTCTTTTATATCTTCAAAAAAAACTTCTACCATCACTTATTAAAAAAAACGCTCACTTCATTTCCGCTATCATTAAACATCACTTCATCAGCTAAGTTTCTCATCAGGAAAATTCCTCTCCCGTTTTCCTTTTCAATATTCTCAGGAGCGGTAGGGTCGGGGAGATGTTGATGATCAAAACCCTTTCCTTCATCACAAATTCTAAAACCGAAACCATCTTCGGTTTCATAAAACTCCAACTTCACTTCCTTAGCAACATGCATTGAATTGCCATGAATAATCGCATTGTTCACCGCCTCGGTCACCGCAATCAAAACATTACCGTACATGTCTTCGTCTATACCAACAGTCTGACAAGCTTTATCAATCATAGACTCAACAACCGGTAAATTATTCAATTCTGAAGGAATGCTTAACGAATCAATTAAAGTAAACCCTTCTTTCATTCTTTTCATTTAATGTTCTACGTATGCTAGAACTGATTGAAGTATTTACCCGCTTTGTCCTTATAGTACTTTGTCAATAAAGGATCCACAGCACGCAACAACTCAACCTGTCCAAGCTTGTTACGCTTATACTCATCAAATCGAATAAGGTTACCATAATTGATGTTTTTTCCGGAAGTAGATTCTCTTTTTTCTTCGAAACCTCTTTCCTTCAATGCTTTCTCGCTTTCTAACAGACGTGTTAAAATATCTTGTTGACGGCGAATCATCTCCGGCGAGAATTGTTTATTGATTAATTGTTTCTCCTGTTCCTCCAATTCCTTAATTAAAGGATTCAACTGATTGCCTTTTCCTTGACCATCCTTGTTCATTTCATTACGCAATTGCTCCAAGCGCTGACGTATTGCTGTTTGTTGGGCAGCCATCTTAGCAATCTCCTTATTGCCTAAACCTGGCATTCCCTGGTTACCTTGTCCTGGTTTATCACCCGGTTGTTTTCCTCCAGGATTCGGTCCTTTCTTCATTTGTTCCAATTGCTTCTTTAACATCTCTTTCATGTCACCCGGAGACATTTCTCCAGCACTTGGTTTCTTTCCTGCGCCACCCGGATTATCGCAAGAGCCGGAACCTGGTTTTTGTTGTTGCGCCTGTTGTTGCATAGATTGCAAACTTTCATTTAACATCAGAGCTAGGTTGTTGTAACTGGTCATCACGTACTGTTGATGCTGCAACATTGCTCTCCGGTTGTGTTCACCAATTTCGTTTGTTATCAAACCAAAATTGGAACGAATGTCTTTCAATTCTTTATCAATAAATGGGGCTATCTTCGTTTGACGTTTTGCAAGCGCCATCAAACTATCCTCTATTAATTTATTGTCATCTATAATGCTTCGTTGCTTTCTGCCCAACTTATTATAGGAAGGGTCCATGTCCTTTACCTTCCCAAAGCGATTCATCACGTACTCCTGATCAAAACTCAAGGACATCAGGTTTTCCAATAACAAACGGATCAAACTCATGTCTTCCTCATTCTGTTTTTTGTTCGCTGCTTCCTGTTGATTATTTAGCTGATCAGAAAGTTCCTTCATTTTTTCAGCGGCCTTTTTCTGATTTTCTCCGCCCTTACTTTTTTTACCTTGATCCAGTTTACTCTTCGCATCATTCATCTCCTCAGAAATTTCCTGCTGCTCCTGATCAAAGGAATCCATTGGCATCGGACGTTCCAGTTCCTCATTCAATTTTTGAAGTTCCTTCATGTCCTTTTTCAAATCATCAAACTTCTTGTTGAGTTCATCCTGTTTCTTTGAAGCATCCTTCTCAGACACCTTTTCATCCTTAATATCCTTTTCCAGCTTCTCCTGTTCTTCAGCCAACTGATCCAACTCCTTTTCCAAATCATCAATCTTCTCATTCACTTGTAAACGCTTCAGCATTTCCATAGTGCGGTCCAATTGCTTTTTCATTTCATCACTTGAAGCATCCAGTTTCTCGGCTTCATTCTTCATTTGAAGCTGATCGTTCTTCTCCATTAATTTCTCAAGTTCATCAAGCAACTTCTTAAGCTCGTCGTCCATCACCTCCTTCAGCAACTCTTCGATCATTTCCTGTTGTTTCAACAGTTCTTCATCTTGTTCACTCAACTTGTTCTTTTCTTCATTGCTTGCATTCAATTTCTCTTTGATCGCCTCCAATTCTTCCTGCAAGGATTGCTGCTGCTGTTTCAAAGACTGAACCTGCTCCATATTCTTAAAGTCACTTTTTGACTTATTCATCAACGACTTCTGAAGTTTATTTACATCCTTTTGAAATTGTTCTGTCTTCTTGTAAACATCCGTCAATGCGTTTTTCAATTCCTTTTGAACTTCATCACGCTTCTCATTCAAATTCGTCAAAGTAGGTAATTCATAAACGAAATTTTGAGAGTAAGTACTCTTAGATCCGTTCACCCCATCATTATCAAACACCTGAAAATGGTAAGAAATCTTGTCCTCCACATCAATATTATCACGACTGAAATCCACAGCAAACGAAAATTTATCGTTCGTAGACGCAAACTTATCAACCAGCATTTTTCGCTTCAATTCCGTTCCGTTCTTCTTTTGAATAGTATACATGAAATAAAGAGCTGTCAATCCATAATCATCAGAAATCAATCCTTCAAACAATCTTACTGATGTTTTAATAGAATCAACACTTTCTGAAACCAAAATAGAAGGATAGGCATCCTTAATAACATGCACCTGGATGTTAGATGTGTCCAAAACATTCAAATCCTTGTTTTTTAAAACGAAACTAACCGAAACATCTTCTTTATAAACAGATTGAAAATTTCCATTACCTGCGTTAAACTGTTTTGAAAACCCCTTACTTAAAACTTTAAACCAACTCACATTTCTCGCCTCTACATCACAATCAACTTTTGTTCCTTCCGGAATATCCAAATCAGCCAGGTTCAGCAAACGTTCGTCTCTTCTATTTAAATATTTTGGGTAATGTAAAGTTGCAACAACTTTCCCCAATGAAGAGTTTCCAAGAACTTTTACCTGAAACTCCTTTGATTCATATCCTTCACTTTCAAAGTGAAAAACAAAATCAGATTTCAAATTATCAATAGGGAAGGCCAAGCGATTTTTCCGTACCTTATTCATCTTGTATCGTCCACGATTGGAAACCAAAAAGACATGTTCCGGGACATACATTCCGGTAATATCCACTTGCACATTGTATGAACTTCCTTCACGCAATTTGTCCTTTTGACCAACCAAATTGAAATCAAAAGGTGCTTCCTGTGCTTGTGAGAAATTAACTACGTTAGAAGAACCTTTGGTGATCCAACCAGGAGCAAAAATTGCTATTGTTCCGAAAACCAAAATAATCGGAATAACATATTTTAAATATTTCTTCGATTCTTCATACCGGACAGCTTCCTCGAACTTTACAGCCAATAGTTCATTCGACTTTTGCGAAACACTTGCCCGGATCAACTCAAAACTTCGATCATCTTCATTTACAATTTCATTTAATTGCAAGGTGTTCAACAAGCGATCAGAAACTGCCGGGAAAAAAGAACCGATAATTCGTGCTGCCTGCGTTCTGTTGATACGTTTTCCAAATGAATACAATCTCATTATCGGAAGAGCAAAATAACGAACAAGTAAATATCCGTTCATTCCCAGGAACAAGATCAATAATACGAGTCGCACCGAACTGGGGAAGCGACCGAAGTATTCCAGGACACTCACTGTAAGCCAGGAGGCCAATAAAAAGCCAACTACGATTAGAACACCTTTCAAGATTTCACTCTTGTAATACTTGCGTATGAAGGCATCTATCTGTTCAATTAAGCGATCAAAAGCTGACATAAAAACAATTCTTATACGAATAACTTACTAAAGTAGAAAAGTTCAAACAGAACATCTTCTTCAAATTCAGGATTCTGTACACTTAAGCCATAAAAAAGGTTAATTAATGATTACTTTTGCTGAAAAAACTAAGCATGAGTTCGTCAGACGTACGTGTTCGCTTCGCGCCATCCCCAACTGGACCGTTACACATGGGAGGTGTTAGAACAGCACTTTATAATTACCTTTTCGCAAAACACAATAATGGAACTTTCATTATTCGAATAGAAGATACAGATCAAACACGCTTTGTTCCCGGAGCTCAGGATTATATCATGGACTCTTTAAACTGGTGTGGAATCATTCCGGATGAAGGTCCCGGAATCGGTGGAGAATATGGTCCTTATGTCCAAAGTGAACGCAAGGAAATGTATCGTCCGTATGCAGAAAGTCTTGTTGAAAACGACAAAGCATATTATGCATTTGATACACCTGAAGAATTGGAAGCTGTTCGTGAGCAAGCTAAACAAATGGGTATGCCTAACTGGCAATACAACAGTGTTACACGTACAAACCTGAAAAACTCATTAACACTTCCTGCAGATGAAGTAAAACGTCGATTAGAAGCCGGAGAACCGTTTGTTATTCGCTTCAAAATGCCTAGAAATGAGGATATTAGGTTCGAAGATGTGATCAGAGGATGGGTAGTTGTGAACACTAACAACCTGGATGACAAGGTTTTATTCAAAAGCGATGGAATGCCTACATATCACCTGGCAAATATTGTGGACGATCATTTGATGAAAATTTCTCACGTTATTCGTGGAGAAGAATGGTTACCCTCTGCTCCGATGCATATTATGTTATATCTAGCTTTCGGGTGGGATGCACCACAATTTGCGCATTTGCCCTTGCTTCTAAGACCCGACGGAAACGGAAAACTTTCGAAAAGAGACGGTGACCGCTTAGGATTCCCGGTGTTTCCTGCAAACTGGACAACTGCAGAAGGGGAATTGTATTCAGGTTACCGCGAAAACGGATACTTCCCAGGAGCATTTATCAATATGCTGGCTTTCTTAGGATGGAATCCCGGAACAACACAAGAAATCTTTTCAATGGATGAACTGATCCAGGCATTTACTTTAGACAGAGTAGGAAAGGCCGGTGCAAAATTCGATCCTGAAAAAACGAAATGGTTCCAGCAACAATATTTAAAAAACACTTCCGAAAAGGAATTGGCAGGTATGCTAAAAGAACAATTCAACTTGACGGATTCTGAGGAACGCCTTGAGGCATTCTGTAAGTTAATGAAAGAACGCGCAACCTTTGTCAAAGATATGATGACCGAGGGTTCTTACTTAATCAACAAACCAACAACTTACGATGAGCAAACCGTTTCCAAAAAATGGAAAGAAGATTCAGCAGCATTAATGACCGAATGGAAAAACAAATTAAATACGCTTTCTTCCTTCGATCCAATTACTATCGAAACCGCTTTTAAAACATTCCTGGAAGAGAAATCTTTGGGAATCGGTGCTGTACTTCCATTGTTCAGGTTATTGCTTACAGGCGCAGGGACCGGACCTTCAATGTTTGAGATAGCATCTTACCTTGGAAAAGAAGAATGTCTGAATCGTATGAATGACGGATTGGCAAAACTGAGATGAAACACACTATTGAAGTAAACGGAATAAAGCTCTACGCTTATCACGGCTGCCTGGAAGAAGAAGGAAAGATAGGTGGAAACTATATTGTAGACGTTCAAATGCGCACAGACTTCCAGGAAGCAGCTTTAAGTGATGAGCTGAGTCAAACGATTGATTATGTTCATATCAATGCAATTGTAACACAGGAAATGGCTATTCGTTCCAAACTCATTGAACATGCGGGCCAACGTATTGTTTCACGTATTGAACAAGAAATCAATGGCTTAACCGGTTTACGTGTGAAAGTCACTAAAATCTGTCCTCCTATCAACGGAGACGTTGATAACGTAGCGATTATTATTGAGACAGGAACTTGGTAGTTTTATAATAAAAATTACTATTTTTGCCTCCACAATACGGTCTCGTGGCCGAGCGGTTAGGCAACGGTCTGCAAAACCGTCTACTCCGGTTCGAATCCGGACGAGACCTCTTAAAGCTCTGCAATTGCAGAGCTTTTTTATTTTAATGTAAATCGTCTACTCGATTCGTCACAATAGCTATTGTACTCTATGTAAGATCTCCAAAACAATATCATGGAACAACCTGCACTGGTTTAGTAACAACAGTCCCGTCGTTATAGGTTAGAGATAAGTAATAAACTCCAGCTTCCAGATTAGCATTGTTCAATTCAAATCCCATTTCGTTTTTTACCATATTTGTACGTATTTCCTTTCCTGAAAGATCCCTTAAATTCATTTCAGCAACCATTTCACCCGGAACATAAATTGAAAATGACCCTTCATTCGGATTAGGAAAAACAATGAATGCTTCCTTATCATAAGC
>CAMPIU010000049.1 GCA_946886545.1 uncultured Flavobacteriales bacterium
CTTAACTACTGAGTATTCAAGTATTGTTTTTCAGGATGTAGCTGCTTTTTAATTTTAAAACAATCCATTTGAATTTGTTAAGCTTTTCCTAAAATGGAAAATAAGCCCGGAACTTTCTGTTATTTTAGAGGCAAAATTGCAATATGACAACTACCGGCTTGGAAAAACAAACCTTCGTAAACAAACAACTTCCTTGGATCATCAAAGGATTGATGGCATTTATGTTCCTGCTTTCGGCAGTGGCAAAGTTGTATCCTTCGCCAAATCTGGCTTTACCGACATTTGAGGTGAAACAGTTGATTCCTATGGGATTCAGTGAAACAAGCGCAGCTTATTTTTCACGCATTTTAATTGGTTGTGAATTGGCCTTGGGAATTTTGTTGCTTCAAAAAAATTATTTCAAAAGATTGGTGATCCCGATGTCATTTTTAATGTTGTTGGTCTTCAGTATTCATTTAAGCTACGAAATTGCATCTTCAGGAAACAGTGGGAATTGTGGTTGTTTTGGTTCTTTATTGCCCATGACACCTGCTCAGGCTTTGATAAAAAACATTATTGGAATGGCACTGTTGGTGATTCTTTATTATAAAACTTCTAAAGAAAACGATCGCCAGAATTTTTCCTTTCTTGCTGCAGTTACTTTTGCTTCCATTCTTGCAGTCTTCCTGGCAGGACCAATGCAGCGCAAATCGAATGATGAATTAGTGGAAGAAATGATGCAGGAAATGAATATGGATGACATGGAGGATAATACCCTGAAGGCAGAAGATTCTACCCGTTTAAAGATCGAATCTTCTGAAACTGCCCAAATTTCAGATCCCAAAGATCCGAAAATAACTAAGCAGAAGGTAGTAACGGCGGAGGAAAAACCAATTGCAGATGAACCGAAATCAAAGAGATCCGGGTTCGCATCCCAGTTTGGAGACATTGATAAAGGAAGAAAGATTCTGTGCTTTTTTGCTCCCGGTTGTGATCATTGTAAGGAAACCGCGAAAGCTTTAACAGAATTGGCCGCAAAAGATGCGAATTTTCCAGAGATTAAAATTGTGTTCATGGATGAAGAAACAGAATTGATTCCCGACTTTTTTGCTTTTGCAGGAAAAAAATATCAATTCAAAATCCTTGATGTTGCTTCATTTTGGACTGTTTTAGGTGGCACAAAGGATACACCGGGGGTTTTTTATCTTTGGAACGGGAACAGCATAAAAGAATACGATGGGATCAATGAACGCGCTTTCAAAAAGGATGAGTTCCGGAAGATTGTTCAAAAGAAATGGTCGGAATTAAAGTAAGGACAACGATTTAGATATTATAGACCCCAGGCTTTTTTAGAAGTGGAATGTGTTTCTATTTTCCACAGACTGATAGAAAAGCTCGCTTACTTGTCTCGTTTCAGAGGGCGGATGCATCATTGTGAAGAAAAACAGGAAGTGGTTTACATAATGTTTGTATCTCTGATTTGGTTATCTTCATGTCTCATTTTACTGATATGAAAAACCTTTTTACTATTCTTTTTTGTTTGTTAAATCTTTTTTCTGAAGCTCAAAAAAAGGATTTCAATGAGGATCAATTTTATTTGGAACTCGGAAGCCTTGCTCAAAAGAAAAATTTTTTCCGGGTAAGGCAGGAGCTCATTGAAAATAAATCAAGGATCGATCCTGAAGTTTATTACTATTACTGGAGTTTGGCAGAAAATGCATTTTCCCATTTTTCGGAATCAAATGAAGCAATTGAGCACTTTCTAGAAGGAGCTGGTTCCATGAAGAATGATTCGGTTTTCAAAAAAATATTGATGGTGAAGCAATTGAACCTGGTCAATTTATTTGAGTACAAAGATGCCTATTTAACGAATCAATACATCCTGGAAAACTTCAAACATGTTTGTACGGAAGATGAAATCAATGACTTGACAAATACAGGAAGAATTTGGAAAGCATTGGAAAACTCAGGCAAACAACAGATCCATCATCCGTTTGATGTAAAAATTGAACTCACACGCGATATGGCAAAACTGGCGAATGTGCCGGTTACGGTTTCGGGGAAAACAAAAAACTTCATATTTGATACAGGAGCCAATTTTTCGGTAATTCAGCGCTCTGTAGCACTTGAAATGAATTGTGAGATCATTCCGGTTCAATTTGACGTTTCAGCTATTACCGGTGCTAAAGTAAAAAGCGACTTAGCTGTGGTAAAAGAATTATTTATCGGAGACCCGGAAGGGTCGGGTCAAGTTATTAAATGTGAAAACGTGGTTTTTCTTGTTTTTGATGACAAGGACCTGACATTTTCCGAAGTGAATTACTCTATTCAAGGGATTATTGGCTTTCCTGTAATCCGAAATCTGGATGAGATTCATATCACGAAAGAGGATGAATTAATCATTCCGAAAACCCCAGAACTCTATTCGCAAAGCAATATGATCCTGAATGGTTTTGTTCCGGTTGTTCAGGTGATTCAGGGAAAAGATACCTTGCAATTCACTTTTGATACCGGAGCAGTTGGAACTTCTTTGAATGCGGCATATTATCAAAAATACAAAAAGCGTGTAGAGAAAAAAGGCAAAAAGCAAAAACTAAGATCGGGCGGTGCCGGAGGGATGGTAGAATATGAGGGGTATTTACTACCCGAGTTGACGCTTACTGTTGGAAAATCGAAAGCTACTTTACACAATATTCCACTCGAAAAGGATCCGCTAGGCGAAGCATCTGCTCATTTTGATGGAAACCTGGGGCAGGACTTCATCAAGAAATTCGATGAAATGATCATCAGTTTCAAATATTCAGCAATACTATTCAAGTGAAAAAGGTTCAAAAAGTTGTAAGGTTCCATTGTTAAACTTTTTGGAACTTTTGAACTGTTAGTTGCCCCCGACACCTTTTGTCGCAGTCTTGTTTTCAGTATTCTGAACCTTATCCGTACTTTCAGTGTTTTCAGGAACCGGAATAGTCATGACAACTTCATCTGCTGCGGTTCGGACTTGTGCAAATAACCAATTATACATTTCATCACCGCGAAAGATCCGTTCCAAAGCACCGTGATTTGCTCCGGCAATTTCCGTATAAATTAGATTTTTCCCGTTGTTACAATTTTTAATTGCTGTTACCATTTCTCTTGAATAACGCACCGGAACAGCTTCGTCCCTGTTTCCATGTTGGATCCACATGGGGATGCTAGCCAAATTACAGGCGTCTTTCGGGTTTCCGCCACCACAGAGTGCAACTCCGGCAGTAATTTTGTCTGCATATTTTCCAACAAAATGCATCGTTCCGTATCCGCCAAGACTCATTCCACAAACATACACCCGGTTGGTATCTGTTTTATAAAGTTTCTGAACGTACTCCAAAACTTCCAAAACTTTATCCGGATTCCAGGATCCTGATGCTACCTGAGGAGCAATTACAATAGCAGGCACTTTTCGACCTTTTTCAATTTCATGAATTACGCCATATTTTTTTACCCGATTCAAATCTGTTCCACTCAAACTTTTTCCATGAAGGAAAATCAGAATAGGAGGGTCGTTATTCAAAATACTTGAATCCGGAAGATTTAGCCAAAAGTTGTAAAAAGTTTTGCCTTTTACCGCACTTAATTGTGAAAAGGAATTCAGACCAACCAACAAACAAATAACAATAAGTATATTTTTCATATATTTTTCTTCGGGTGGCTAAGATACGGATTAAATAATAAATGGGATTTTTAAATATTGGTTACGAGTTAGAGATGGGATTGCCTGAAATAGATAACACGCGGTTCGCCATTTGGCAAACTAGCGAATTGGCAAATTTGCCAAATGGATTCTGTGAGGAAGCAAAAAAGGCTCCTGTCTGTTTTGACAAGAGCCTTTAAAGGTTTTTAAAACAATGACTTATTGCCTTGCAGCATCAAGCAATTGTTTGTATTTTGCTTCTTTTTCGGTGTTTTTAAGTGCTCGTGCAATTTTCACCAAACTGTTCAAAACCACCACGTCTTTTGGAGAAAGAGCTATGTATTTTTCCAGTGGTTCCAGCGCTAAAGAGTAATACTCTAAACTTTTTGCAAGTAACTCATCCGATTCTTTTTTCGCATTCGGAGGAAGGTCGCCTGCTTTCAGACGTAAATCAGATCCTTTTCCGGAGAAATAAACTCCCAGGTTGTAATGTGCGTCAGCATATCCCGGATCAATTTCTACTGCTTTATTCAGATTATCTAAAACCGTTTGATCGTCTTTCATTTCCATTGCAATCGTTCCCAAAGCAAAATATAAATGCTTGTCTTTCGGAGATTTGGCAATAGCTTGTTTCAGGAACTCAACAGCTTTGTCGTTTTGTCCTGCTTTGATATAAGCCATTGCTGTCGAACGGTAAATGATTTCAGGCTTATAATTTGCATCAGCAGCTTTTTTGTAATACTCAGCAGCCTGAACCCAATTCGTATCATTTTCTGCAGCAATACCAGCATAATGCCAAGCCATTGTATCCATTTGATTCAGTATATTGGTATAGTCATTTACAGTAGCGAATGACAACATAGCCTCTTTATACTTTTTAGCATCAAATGCAGTTGAACCTGTTGTGTAAAGTACTTTCTTAATTGTATTTACGCTGTTTTCGATATCGGAATCATACTTGTTGGAAAGGTCATAAGCCTCTTTGTAGGCTTTAATAGAACTTTCCTTTGCATTTTCCGGAACATTTTTATTGAATTCAGCATCTCCAAGCATTTTCAGGAAAAGCATTGAAGTGTAGATCTCTCCTTTGTAAAACAAGGTTTTCGGACTTTTTTCCGTTTCAGGATTTGCAGCAGCAATATCAATGGACTCCTTTGCTTTCAGTAACTGCTTCTTCATTTCAGCAGCATCTCCCGACATTTGAGCTTTCTCATAATTCTGGAATGCCAGAACAGCATCTGTTTCAATCTTTTTTTGAGCAAAAGAAAGAGAAGAAATCAAGACGATTCCAGCTAGTAATGCTCCTTTAGTAATGTTCAAATAGTTCATAATTTATTATTTGCTGTGATTTAATTTCCAACTTTTATGCCAATTGTGACACTAAGATGCAAATAAAATGCATTTTCAATATTTATTCCTCAGAATTTGTTTCGTTTGTTTCGTCAGCAGATTCTTCTGTTGTGTCGTCTATCGGTTTTTCAATGATTGTTCCGTCTTCATCGAATTCCGCTTCATCTTCATCCGAACGAGGAACTCGTGCCACAGCGGCAATTGCGGCTGAACCTTTCAGGTTGATCAATCGAACTCCCTGTGCTGCTCTACCCATTACACGGATGCCGTCAATGTGCATTCGAATAGTTACACCTGCTTTGGTAATAATCATTAAATCGTCTTCATCAGCAACTGTTTTGATCGCCAATAGAGGACCTGTCTTATCTGTAATGTTAATGGTTTTAACACCTTTTCCACCACGGTTCGTAATACGGTAAACAGGCTCTCCGTCTTCAGGATCATTTAAGAATGAGCGTTTTCCATAACCTTTTTCGGAAACAACCATGATTGTTTCAGCGTTATCTTTTACGCAAATCATTCCAACTACTTCATCCGAATCATTTTGCAAAGTCACGGCGCGAACACCGGAAGCATTTCTTCCCATCGGGCGTACTTTCTCTTCGTTGAAGCGAATTGCACGTCCTGCTTTTGTTGCCAAAACCATTTCGTTCGTTCCGTCAGTTAATCTTGCTTCAAGTAATTCGTCGTTTTCACGAATGGTAATCGCATTGATACCATTTGCTCTCGGACGGGAATATGCCTCCAGGGAAGTTTTCTTGATGATACCTTGTTTCGTACACATGACGATGAAATTGTTCTCAACGTATTCTTTATCTGTCAAATCTTTGACTTTTACATACGCTTTGATCTTATCATCCTGCTCAATATTCAACAAGTTTTGGATTGCTCTACCTTTTGCAGTTTTGTTTCCTTCCGGAACTTCAAATACACGCATCCAGAAACAACGTCCTTTCTCCGTGAAGATCAATAAGTAATTGTGATTCGTTGCGACGAACAAATGTTCAAGGAAATCTTTGTCACGTGTTGTAGAACCTTTCGATCCCATTCCGCCACGGCTTTGAACTTTGAATTCATCTAAATTTGTACGTTTAATATATCCCGCATGCGAAATCGTAATCACCACTTCTTCATCCGGGATCAAATCCTCAATCTTCATTTCCGAAGCAGAGTACTCGATTCTTGAACGACGTGCATCACCATATTTAGTGCGAACATCAATTAATTCGTCCTTAATGATTTGCATTCTGCGTTCTTCACGAGCCAAAATATCTTTCAAATCAGTAATGAAAGCCATCAAATCGGCATATTCAGAACGTAATTTATCTTGCTCCAGTCCGGTTAACTGACGCAAACGCATTTCTACGATTGCACGAGACTGAATGTCTGACAATGAAAAGCGCTCCATCAAGCGTTCACGTGCTTCTTCCGGACTTTTGGATGAACGGATAATTGCAATTACTTCGTCAATGTTATCAGAAGCAATAATTAACCCTTCTAAAATATGTGCGCGTTCTTCAGCTTTGCGTAATTCATATTTTGTTCTGCGAACGATCACTTCATGTCTGAATTTCACAAATTCAGTAATCATTTCTCTTAAGTTCAGCAAACGTGGTCTTCCATCAACCAAACAAATATTGTTGATAGAGAATGAACCTTGTAGCGCAGTATATTTGTATAGTTTGTTTAAAACTACATTTGGAATGGCATCACGCTTCAATTCGAAAACGATACGCATACCATTTCTGTCAGATTCGTCACGAATGTCAGAAATTCCTTCGATCTTTTTGTCATTTACCAATTCAGCAGCTTTCTTGATCATTTCTGCTTTATTTACCTGGTAAGGAATCTCGGTAACAATGATTTGCTCTCTTCCTCCTGACTCTTCAATTTCGGCCTTTCCGCGGATAACCACACGTCCACGACCTGTTAGTAAAGCTTCGCGGGCACCGTCAACACCGTAAATAATACCTCCTGTGGGAAAATCCGGAGCTTTTACATGATGTAATAATTCATCGTCCTCCAGGTCATTATTATCTACGTATGCAATGATTGCGTCAACAACTTCACCTAAATTGTGAGGAGCCATATTTGTAGCCATACCTACAGCAATACCGCTTGCTCCGTTCACTAATAGATTCGGAATTTTCGATGGTAGAACCGTAGGTTCTTCCAAAGAGTCATCAAAGTTTGGAGCGAAATCAACTGTTTCTTTATCCAAATCATCCAGCATCTCTTCTGCGATCTTTCGCAAACGCGCCTCGGTATAACGCATTGCTGCAGGGCTGTCACCATCGACTGAACCGAAGTTACCTTGTCCGTCAACCAAAGGATAGCGCAAAGACCAGGACTGTGCCATACGAACCATGGTGTCATAAACGGAACTATCACCGTGCGGGTGATATTTACCGAGTACCTCACCAACAATACGAGCTGACTTTTTGTGTGGTCGGTTGGAATAAACTCCCAAATCCTGCATACCATATAATACACGGCGGTGTACAGGTTTAAATCCGTCACGCACATCAGGAAGTGCACGAGATACGATCACTGACATCGAATAATCGATGTACGCCGATTTCATTTCATCTTCGATGTTAATCTGGATTATCTTTTCTCCATCTGCCATCTTGTCATAGTTTTAAATTATGCACGAAATTTGCGTGCTAAAAGCAAGTTTCGAAATTAGTTTTTTTATGGCTACAAAAAAGAGGTGTAAAAGGATTTTTACTAACAAAAAGCGGTGAAAAAATGCTAATTCGATGTACTTATTAACATTTAATGTGTTTGTATATTTGTATGGTGCAGTTGTTGTACCTGAATCTTAAATTAAGATAATTATGGAAGCGAAATTTTCACCTCGAGTAAAAGACGTACTTAGCTTCAGTCGAGAAGAAGCTTTACGTTTGGGGAATGATTTTATTGGGGTAGAACATTTCTTGCTTGGAATCTTGCGTGAAGGAGAGGGAAACGCGGTGCGGATCCTGACCGGATTTAACCTGGATTTACAAAAGTTAAAAGCAGAATTAGAAAAACCATTGCTGGAGGCGTCTAAATCGAATTCGCCTGTAGGCGCGAATATACCTCTGGTAAAACAAGCTGAACGTTTGTTAAAAATAACCTATCTGGAAGCGAAATTATTTAAGAGTCCTATGATAGGAACGGAACATTTGTTACTTTCGATGTTAAAGGATGAAGATTCCGTAGTTTGCAGGGTGCTAAACCGCTATGGAGTAAATTATAATACAGTTCACGAGGAATTAGAGAATATGGTCGACGAAAATAAATTACCAAGAGCAGAAATGTCTTCTTCTGAAGATGATGACCAAACATTTGGAGCTAGTCAAAGAAAAGCTACTGACCCTAAATCTAAAACACCTGTTTTGGATAATTTCGGTCGTGACTTAACGAA
Organism: uncultured Flavobacteriales bacterium; assembly: GCA_946886545.1. The sequence continues at coordinate 8,409 of CAMPIU010000049.1, forward strand.
AATGGCGGAAGCCGGAAAACTTGACCCGATTGTTGGTCGTGAAAAAGAAATTGAGCGGGTGTCTCAGATTCTTTCACGTAGAAAAAAGAATAATCCGATTCTTATCGGGGAACCGGGAGTTGGAAAAAGTGCAATTGCTGAAGGATTGGCATTGAGAATCGTTCAGCGCAAAGTTTCCCGTGTTTTGTTTAATAAACGAATTGTTTCGCTGGATTTGGCTTCCATGGTTGCAGGTACAAAATACCGCGGTCAGTTTGAAGAACGTATGAAAGCTGTGATGTCGGAAATTGAGAAAAATCCGGACATCATTTTGTTCATTGATGAAATCCACACTATTATCGGTGCCGGCGGAGCAAGCGGATCTTTGGATGCTTCAAATATGTTTAAGCCGGCTTTGGCACGTGGAGAAATGCAGGCGATCGGAGCTACTACTTTGGATGAGTACAGACAGTACATTGAAAAGGATGGTGCTTTGGAGCGTCGTTTCCAAAAAGTATTAATCGAACCGACAAGTATTGAAGAAACGATCCAGATTTTGAATAATATCAAGGAGCGTTACGAAGATCACCACATGGTTACGTATACGGATGAAGCACTTGCTGCTTGTGTGAAATTGACCGAACGTTATATTACTGACAGACATTTACCGGATAAGGCAATTGATGCCCTGGATGAAGTTGGTTCACGGGTTCATATCACAAATATCAATGTTCCACAGGATATTATTGATATCGAGCAGGAAATTGAAGAGTTGAAGGATCAAAAGAACGAGGTTATTAAATCGCAACAATACGAGAAGGCTGCCGAATTGCGTGATTCTGAACGTAAACTTCAGGACCGTTTGGAAGAAGCTAAAAAGCGTTGGGAGGAAGACTCCAAAGCAAAAAGAGTTGTGGTTACTGAAGAAGATGTAGCCGAAGTTGTTTCCATGATGTGCGGTATTCCTGTCACTCGTGTTGCTCAAACCGAAATGGGTAAATTGGCTACAATGGCCGATGAGCTTCAAGGAAAAGTAATCGGACAGCAGGAGGCGGTTGAAAAAGTGGTTAAAGCAATTCAACGAAACAGAGCCGGACTGAAAGATCCGAATAAGCCAATCGGTTCATTCTTCTTCTTAGGACCAACTGGTGTCGGGAAAACACAATTAGCGAAAGTACTTGCTAAGTACTTATTCGATACGGAAGATGCATTGATTCGCATTGATATGTCCGAATACATGGAGAAATTCTCTATCTCTCGTTTGGTAGGAGCGCCTCCGGGATACGTAGGTTATGAAGAAGGTGGTCAGTTGACTGAAAAAGTGAGACGTAAACCTTATTCGATCATTTTATTGGATGAGATTGAAAAAGCACATCCGGATGTATTCAACTTATTGCTTCAGGTATTAGACGACGGACATATGACGGATGGCTTAGGCCGCAAGATCGATTTCAAGAATACGATTTTGATCATGACTTCCAATATCGGGGCGCGTCAATTGGCAGATTTTGGAACGGGAGTAGGTTTTGGAACGAAGTCACAGACTGATCAGCGAGATGATAACGCTAAAACGGTAATTCAAAACGCCTTGAGAAAAGCGTTCTCACCGGAGTTTTTAAATCGTATTGATGACATGATCATTTTCCATTCGTTAACGAGAGAAAATATTCATAAAATCATTGATCTGGAACTGGTGAAATTGTTTGATCGTATCGCTATATTAGGCTATCATGCTTCGATGACGGAAAAAGCAAAAGATTTCATTGTGGACAAAGGTTATGATGAGAAATTTGGAGCACGTCCATTGAAGAGAGCAATCCAAAAGTACATTGAAGATCCGTTGGCAGAGGAAATTATTAAAGCGAATCTGCAAGAAGGAGATACAATCGTTTTGGATATTGATGAAGCAAATACAGGCTTGAAGATTTCGATCGAAAAAGGAAAAACAAAAGCTACAAAAAAATAAACTAAGAATTCAGTTAAATAAAAAGGGGGTGCGATTAATTGCACCCCTTTTTTACCTTTGAATCATGAAGTTAAAAATAACCATCCTGTTTTTGAACTTTTCTACTTTAGCTTTGAGCTATGTTGAAATGACACGCGTTGATGCAAGGGTTTTTATTGCGAGTCCAGAAACGGATTTCAATAAAATCCAGGTAAATAATGAAGCGCTGAAAGCTAAAATGGTAGAATTCCTGTTTAACAATGATTTGGTAGATCATATCGGAACTAAAGCTTATGATCCTGCGGCCTTATTTGTAAACTATTACAAACAGTTCGCACCCTTGTACCAGTTGATTGATTTGAATAATGACAAGGTTCCGGAACTTGTTTTCAATGGATACGCTGATGAAGAAAAGGAAAAAGAACACTTGCAGATTTTTACAACTATCAAAGGTGAATTGGTTTCAGTTTACAATGAAATAGGGCATCTGTTAGCTTATAAAATTCATCCGAATACAAAGGAGGTTTTATTGTATCATCACCAGTATCCATGTTGTGAAAATGCTTCACATAATTTAAACCGTTTGCGCCTGGTGGACAATAAGATTGTGCAACTCAAACGTTATTTTCTAGGAAGAGATCATGGGATGCTTGGCCATTTTTTTCCTGAAAAGTCTGTTTTTTCGGGGAAATTTTACCAGACCAAATCAAAAACAGTCCTTCATTGGTCGCCGGAAGAAATCAATAAAGCTGCCTGGCCAAGAAGATCAGAAAAGAATATCATTGCGAATTATCCTGATTCGACCACTTATTCTGTATTGGCAGAAAAAGGAAAATGGCGTTTTGTCATTATGCATGGAGCACCGCTTGCGGAAGAAAACCGGGTGATTAATCCTTCCAATTTTTCAAACACCTGGATTTACGGGTGGATCAGAAATTGAAGGATCAATTATAAATGATTTAATTATCAGAGGAATTCCTTCCTTGATAATTAATAATTGATCATTTAATTGGAGTCTGTTTGTTTCCAGTTCAGTAACAACTGATGATGTTTGTTTTGAAAAAGAGCCATCAATTTATCGGAATCCGATTCCTTTCCCGGGCCACGTTTTTCTATTGCTCTGAATGTTTGTTGAATGATTTCTAAAATATCTGATTCCATCAATATTTCAGAAGTATTTGTGTCGAAGCTATAGCTTTTATAAACTTCAATAATCTTATTACGATCACTTTGCTCCTGTGGTAGCAAGGTGTTCTTTTTAGATAATTCATTGAAAAAGGGCAGCAATTTTGCACTCAATTCAATAAAATGCCTCAAAACAATCGTAGCTTCATTAATTTGCTGAATTGCAGAGGTCTGAATAAAGCGTTTCTTAGTGAGTTTGTTTTCCATGACATTTTGTTTTGTCGTTCATATTTAAGACGCTGATCCATCCAAATAGTTGGATTTATAAATTGATCTTTGATTAAACCCGTGCTTTCATTGATTGAAATGAAGTTGAGTGTTATTATTTAATTGCTAAATCAATTATTGTTTATAAAATTTCACAAATCATTCTTTTTTCAATCGAATTAATAT
>CAMPIU010000050.1 GCA_946886545.1 uncultured Flavobacteriales bacterium
AAAACGCTGGGTTACCGACCAGTACGATTCTATGGTTGGTACCGCAACAATGACTACCAATAAGCCTAGCGATGCCGCTGTGGTCAACGTAAAAGGTACCGACAAAGCTATTGCGCTTACTGTCGATTGTAATTCACGTTATGTAAATGCAGATCCTGAAATAGGAACTGCTATTGCAGTTTCCGAAGCGGCCCGTAACATCGTTGTTTCCGGCGGAATTCCAAGCGCAATCACAAACTGTTTGAACTTTGGCAATCCCTACAATCCGGAATCTTACTGGCAATTTGTCGGTGCGATCAAAGGGATGTCAAAAGCATGTTTGAAATTTGAAACGCCGGTAACCGGTGGAAACGTTTCTTTCTACAACCAAAGTAACATTGGCGGTAAAGAGATCCCGGTTTTCCCTACTCCAACAATAGGAATGATCGGCGTGGTGGAAGACAAGTCGAAAATCATGTCTTTGGATTTCAAACAAAAAGGCGACTTGATCTTCATTCTCGGAGATTGCGTAAATGATATCGCGTCTTCAGAATATCTTGCGAAATACCACAAAATTGAAGCGTCTCCGGCTCCACATTTCGATTTGGAAAAGGAATACTCACTACAGGAAGCTGTAAAAGGATTAATCAGCCAGGAATTGATCAACGCAGCTCACGACTGTGCTGATGGCGGACTATTCGTTTCATTGGTTGAAATGTCTATGCCGCGCGGACTTGGTTTCGACATCGTGACTGATTCCGAAGTACGTGAAGATGCTTTCTTATTCGGTGAAGCTCAAAGCCGTGTTGTTGTAACAGTTTCCGAAGAAACAGAAGAAGAATTCATTGAATTCATGATGGGAAGCGGTGTAAATTACACACGTCTTGGCCATCTAACAAACGGTAAAATCATGGTAGACGATGAGCATTTCGGGTTTATCACCGAAGCAAAAGAGATTTTCGACAATGCACTTGGTAAACTCATTGAAGGATAATTCAAAATAATCCATTAAACCACCCTCCTCAATCCTCCCTCAAGGGAGGAAGTGGTTTAAACTCCCCCTTTGAAGGGGGATAAAGGGGGGATGGCTCAAAACCAAGACATGGAACAAATCCTCAAATACTTTCCTGATCTCACAGATCTGCAACGTTCTCAATTTGAGCACCTGGAAGAATTGTATTTGTTTTGGAATGCCCAGATTAACGTAATCTCAAGAAAAGATACGGAGGAGTTTTATGAGCGCCACGTACTTCATTCCCTTGGCATTGCAAAAATTATGGAATTCACACCTGGTTCATCTGTTTTGGATATCGGAACAGGTGGTGGTTTTCCAGGAATTCCGCTGGCAATTCTTTTTCCGCAGGTTCAATTTCATTTAGTTGATTCCATAGGAAAAAAAATCAAAGTAGTCAATGAAGTCGCTCAAGCCTTAGGACTTAAAAATGTTCGCGCTACACATGCACGAGCCGAGGAGATCAAGGAACAATTTGATTTCATTGTAAGCCGTGCCGTAACTGCTATGCCTGCTTTTTTACCCTGGACAAAAGGAAAATTCTTAAAGGAGAACAAAAATCCGCTTCCAAATGGAATTCTGTACCTCAAGGGCGGTGATTTGAAAGAAGAAATGGCTCCGGTAAAGCAGCCTTACAAAATTCATTCGCTTCAAAAAATCTTCTCCGGTGAGTTTTTTGAAACAAAAGCAGTGGTTTATGTGAATATACTTTCGTAAAAACATGTTTCACAAGCTACTGTTCTCCAAACGATTAAAGTAGTCCTAATCTTAATATTCATTGAAACCAGCTAAATAGTCGACAAAAGCACCTATTTGCACATTCATCCGGATTGTTAGTTTTTTAACTATTCGTTATCAGTATACTTGTATATCAAATCACACTGATTATGAAGTCCTTATATCTACTACTCTGCCTGTTTTTGGGCATTTCCGGAGCGTACGCACAAACAAACTACTCAACCATCGCTTCCAATAGGATGGTTCAAAAGCATCATTCTCCGCCAAGAATTAAAAAAATCGCCGAAATTGACCCTGTCCGTTTACAGGTACTCTGGAACTATTTCACTACCAGTTTTACATTTTCAACTAATGAAACCGGTCTTTCCGTAAATGAACTTTTAAATATCCAGCACTTTGATGTGACAGAATATGAACATTTGAGACAAGCAAACACAAGTGTCCAATTCATTTACCGAAACAGTATCCAAATCACATTGAAGTCCGGCAATGAATTGAACAACCTGCTTCAGGGATATAATTTAGATGAACTGCTAACTGAACTTCCGCCGAGACCATTTCCACAATGGACCAGTTCCAACTTCACGAATTCAGACTTTCAAAATTACAAAGAACAAGTCTGGGATTGGGCAAGAGATTATCCTGCGGCCTATCTGCAGTTGACTTCAGATTCCAATCGTTTACATATTCGCTTTACAGAATGGAAAGATTTAGAATCATCAAGAAGAATACAGATTTTGAATGAAATGAATTATTTAATTGTTGACTAAACAACCGGTTATGAAAACATTCTACTTATTACTACTCCTTTCAACTATTGCTCTTTGGTCAAAAAACGCCTGGAGCCAATGTTCCGGCGGATCTTCGTTTTCAACTGTAGCAGCACCAACAGGAACTACAGCTACAACAATCAGCACCTGCAACTGGGCCGGTGATTACAATACCATTACAAGTATCGTTGCCGGTAGCACATACAACTTTACAGCTAGTCCTGCTGCGTGTATCACTATTCATAGCGGCTCGCAAACAGGCCCCGTAGTTGCCTTCGGAACTTCTTCCGTTTCTTTTACAGCAGCCACTTCAGGAACTTATTACATGGTAATCAGTACAAATTGTACAGGCTGTGGTACCGGAACAACATGTATCACCACAGAGATAAGCTGTACTTCCTGCGCCACCGGACCTTGCGCTTCTATATCAACTATTCCGGGATGTGGACAGGCTTTTACACTATCAACAACAGGATCATCTTCTTTTGTTTCCACTTTGTGCGCAACAGCAACTCCGGGGCTGGAACAGGTTTACAGTTATACTGCAACTGCTACAGGAAACTATTCATTTGATGTAACATCTGTCACCGGAGGTGGCTATGTAATCGGATGGAAAACAGCCTCGGGAGGCTGTTCAGCAACAGGTTGGAATTGTGCAGGAACTGCAACCACACCCGGATCGGTTGGATCCATTGCTCTTACTTCAGGCACAACTTATTACTTCATAATGGATGCAACATCTACAGCGGCATCCGGATTAACTTTTTCTTTAACATGTCCAACCGGAGGACCAACTGTAGCAGGAGATTGTAATGTAGCAGCAAATGTTTGTTCAAATGCAGCTTTTGCTATTGACCCGAACGGATTCGGAGCAATTGATGAAATTTGTGCCCCTGGAACCTGTGCTGCCAATCCTGCCACCAACGTTTCGGGTACTAATTCCGGTTGCTTACTATCCGGAGAATTAAACAGTACCTGGATGATTGTCAATGTCCTTACCGGCGGAACGCTTACTTTTGATCTCGGAACGCCTAATTCAGGAACATCCAATTGTTTGGATTGGGCAATGTGGGATTACACCTCTTCTACTTGTGCCAATATTTCAGCAGGAACCCAAGCTCCTGTGAGATGCAACTATAATGGATTTTGCGAGGAATATACCGGCCTGTCAAGCACACTTCCTGCCGGTGCAACCGATATGACTAATTGGGAAGCTCCGCTGAATCCGGGATCTTATACACAATACCTGATCTGCTTATCCAACTATTCATCTGCAATTACAACGGTTCCTCTCTCTTTTGGCGGAACGGCAGTAGTCAGTTGTTCTCCGCTGGGAATAGAATCTGTTCAATTAACAGGTCAAAATGATTTTGGATACAACACGCTTAAATGGACCAGTTCAGGTGAATTTAATGTAGACAAATACATTATTGAAAGAAGTGAAGACGGTAGTAATTATTCTGAGATTGGCTCAGTAAATGCCACAGGATTAAGTCTTGAATCCTTGTCTTATCAATTTGAAGACCTTCAGCCAATTTTGAAAGAAATGGGGTATTACCGGGTAAAATTACAACGCAATAACGGCACCACGGTTACTTCCAATACGATCGCTATTGAACAGGAATTTATGCACGACCTGGAGATTGTAAAAGCATTTCCGAATCCTGCAACAAACAATTTAACAATCCTCCTCTCTTCAAAAGTGGAAACCGCTTACCAATTGACACTTTCCAATCTGAATGGAAAAGAAGTCTGGAGCAGTGATCAGAAGATCCAAAAAGGTTTAACCAGTACCTCAATAGACGTAAGTCAGCTACAAACAGGTTTCTATTTCCTTTCGGTTTCTTTGGATGGAGAAAATATTTCAACTCATAAAATAATGATCGAATAAACAAAATATCCAATATAGAGAACAAGGATCCAACTACACAGCGGTCTTTGTTCTTTGTTTATTTCGTATAAAAGACCTTCTAACTATTTTACAAGTAAAACTTGGTTTTTCTAAGCTGATTTTATATATTTCACCTATACTGAAATTCTGAATACAATCACTATAACTCATTATTCACTTTCCGCGTATTATGTTGCCAATACTTTAGGAGAAGTTTAAAAAACCGATTCATTATGTTCGACAAGATGTATGAGGGTCGTTCGGAAGCCGAACTTAAAAAAATTATCACTGAATACGAACGCTCCCTGAGAATAGAAAGGCGTTATCAGGAAACTTTAAATCATATGATGGAAGGGTTTCAGATTATCGATTACGATTGGCGCTATTTGTATGTAAACGATACGGTGGTGAGGCACAGTAAAACAAGTAGAGAAGTTCTTTTAGGTAAAACAATGCTCGAAGTATTCCCACAGCTGGAAAACACCCAACTACACCTCTCTATGAAAAAATGTATGGAGAATCGGATTCCAGAACAATTCGAAAACAAAATGGAATATACTGACGGCAGTTCTGCTTGGTTCAGATTGAGCATTCAGCCTGTTCCTGAAGGAATTTGTGTATTGTCAATGGAAATAACCCAACTGAAGAAAGCAGAAGAAGATCTTCGACGGCTCAACGATGTTCTGGATCAGAAAGTGAAGATCAGAACCTCTATACTTGCCGAAAAGAACAATGAGATCATGGATAGCATCAACTATGCTCAAAAAATCCAACAATGCTTTTTACCTACGGAACGTGATTTCACACATCATTTTCCGCAATCATTTATTTTCTTCCAGCCGAAAGATGTTGTTAGCGGCGATTTCTATTGGATGAAGAACGTTGGAAATAAAACCATTTTTGCGATGGCGGATTGTACCGGACATGGAGTTCCAGGTGCACTTATTAGTATCATCGGGGCAACCGTTTTGAATGATATTTCCAATGCCGATGCTCCGCTCTCAGCCATTCTGCAAGATCTTAATAAGCGAATTAAAGAAGCTCTCAAGAGTGAAAGTGACGATTCACTTCAGGATGGAATGGATATCGCTCTCTGTTCATATGATCCCGCTGAGAACGAAATTGAGTTTACAGGAGCAAACAGGCCTCTTTGGCTGGTCAGAAAGGGAAGCTCGGATTTGGAGGAATTTTGTTCGACACGTGTTCCTATCGGCGGATACACATCTAATAACCAGGAATTTATCAGTCATAAAATTCCATTATCAAAAGGTGACACTGTTTATTTGGCTTCAGACGGATATGCTGACCAGGACGGTGGAGAGAGAGGTAAGAAGTTTAAAACTAAAAACTTTAAACAATTGTTAGCAGGCATGCAGTTTCTCCCAATGAGCCATCAGAAAAAGTATTTGGAAAATTTTGCCGAAACCTGGCGTGGAGGAAGAGAACAATTGGACGATATGCTTGTAATCGGAATCCGGATTTAAATCTTTTTTTGGTATCTTCGAAGAACAATGCGAACAGAAGGAACAACACCGGAACAGCTTATTGCAAACTCCCCGGAAGAAAGACGGGAAGCAATGATGAAGCTTAGGAAAACAATCCTGGACAATCTCCCTGAGGGATTTAAGGAAGGAATCGGGTATGGAATGATCGGCTATTCCGTTCCACACTCATTGTACCCCGCCGGATACCATTGCGACCCAAAACTACCCCTCCCTTTTATGAGTTTTGCTTCACAAAAAAACTTCATTGCATTCTATCACATGGGATTGTACGCCGACAAGCAGTTACTCGATTGGTTCGTGAATGAATTTCAGCAAGTCAGTAAAACCAAACTGGATATGGGAAAAAGCTGTGTACGATTTAAAAAAACGGAACAGATTCCTTTCGAATTAATCGGTAAATTAGTGAGTAAAATGACCCCGGAAGACTGGATCACAATTTATGAAAAAGCATTAAAAAAGTAGATGAGATATGAGTGAAATACTAGATAATATGAGCTTTTTCGCTCAAAGAAATGTTGATCTTGGAAATTTAAACTATCCTTTGAAGTTCACTTTCAAGATCGGAACGATGTCGAATGATTTTGTAATCGAAGACTCCAGCTCTGCAACTTTGGCTTATGTGCGCCAAAAAATGTTCAAGTTTATTGATGAAATCCAGGTTTTTACAGATACAAATAAGACGAACCTGCAGTTCACCATTAAAGCTAACAAATGGATCGATTTCTCTGCAACCTATGTTTTTACGGATAAAAACGGTATGGAGCGAGGTCGTGTAGCACGTAAAGGATGGACTTCTCTCTGGAAAGCACGTTACGATGTGTATGATCGGAACCAGCATCTGGCATTCCACATCATGGAAGAAAATGTCTGGGCAAAAGTGTTTGACAGTATGCTCGGTGAAATCCCATTACTGGGGATGATCTTTAACCCGAAATACATTGTCGGAAGACCCGATGGCTCCAAAGTGATGCGCTTGAAAAAGAACGCTTCTTTATTTGGACGAAAATTCACACTAGACAAGATCGGACCTACGAACAACGCCAGTGAGGATGAATGCATTGTACTTTCGATAATGATGATGATCTTACTGGAACGCAGAAGAGGGTAAACCAAATTGAAGGGAGAAGAAATTCTCCCTTTTTTATTTATTCTGAATATTAACTCACAATTTGAACACATGGCATTCATCATTGCACTTCTATTGTTTCTAATCTTCCTCTTCCTATCTTCCATTCATTTCTACTGGGCTTTTGGCGGAAAATGGGGTTCCGGAGCTGTTATCCCTACAAAAGATGATTCACAAACTGCCATGAATCCGGGAATTATCGCCACGCTGATCGTTGCCTTCGGTTTACTTGGATTCGGAATTTTACCATTGATCATCAGCGGAGCTATTCCCTTTCAACTGCCAAACTGGCTTGAAAAATCTGCATTATGGATCATTGCAGGAATTTTTCTGATCCGTGCAATCGGCGATTTCAATTACGTGGGTTTCTTCAAAAAACGTAAAAACACTGCATTCGGAAAGAATGATACCAGGTATTATTCACCCTTGTGTTTGGTTATTGGGCTTTTGGCTCTTGCTCTTCAATGGACTTTAGCGCATTAAAATTTGACGTCTTAAAGCGCATTCTCCACAATCTCATCCACTACAAAAGGATCAAGCAATGTAGAAGTATCACCCAGGTTTTTCATATCACCTTCTGCAATTTTTCGCAGAATCCGGCGCATAATCTTTCCTGAGCGTGTTTTCGGCAAACCGGAAACGAATTGAATCTTTTCAGGAATCGCAATCTTACCTATTTCGGCTACTACCGACTCAATGATCTCTCCCCGCGCAAAATCCTGATTTTCCGAGGAAACTTCGTGATCACAAACTACAAACGCGTAAATGGATTGGCCCTTCACCGGATGCGGATATCCTACAACTGCAGATTCAATCACCAGTTTATTGGTATTGATCGCATTCTCTATTTCAGCCGTTCCGAATCGATGCCCCGAAATATTAATTACATCATCCACCCTACCAATAATGCGATACATTCCGTCTTCATCGCGTTTGGCGCCGTCTCCGGTAAAGTAGTATCCGTTGTAATGCGAAAAGTAAGTAATGCGGCAACGCTCATGATCACCGTAAGTTGTCCGTAAAATCGAAGGCCAGGGGAATTTGATACACAAATACCCTTCTTCGTTTACATCTTCGATCTCTTTTCCTTCCTGGTTCAATAGTACCGGTTGAATTCCTGGCAAAGGATATCCTGCAAAAGTTGGTTTCTGCGGAGAAATATTTCCTATTCCCGAAATCATAATCCCGCCGGTTTCCGTTTGCCACCAATTATCTACCACCGGACAACGTTCTTTTCCAACATGTGTATGGTACCATTTCCAAGCTTCTTCGTTGATCGGTTCCCCAACTGTTCCAATAATTTTTAAAGAATCCAGACTATAGGAAAGTACATGATCATCTCCAAAAGCCATTAAGGAGCGAATGGCAGTTGGCGCGGTCAGGAACTGATTCACTCCGTACTTATCGATTACCTGCCAAAACCTGCCCGCGTCCGGATAAGTTGGAATACCCTCGAACATAACCGTTGTGGCGCCGCTCAACAGAGGTCCGTAAACAATGTAGGAATGTCCCGTAATCCAGCCGATATCTGCAGTGCACCAAAACACATCATTCTCTTCATACTGATAAACGTTTTGAAATGAATAGGCCGTATAAACCATGTAACCACCACACGTATGAACAACTCCTTTCGGTTTTCCCGTAGAGCCCGAAGTATACAAAATGAATAAGGGATCTTCCGAATCCATTGGTTCCGGAGCACAACTTTTTTCCAAACCCTGTACAGCATCCGACCACCAGATATCTCTTCCTTCTTTCATGTGTGGCTGCCACCCAAGACAATCAAAAACAATGACTTTTTCAACACATTTTGTATTTTCCAGAGCTTCATCAACTACACGCTTCAGGGGAATTTGTTTTGATCCGCGATTTAAACCGTCGGCTGTAATGACCATCTTTGCCTGTGCATCATTAATTCTATCTGCTAAAGACATAGCTGAAAACCCGGCAAAAACCACCGAATGGATTGCTCCGATCCGGGCACATGCCATTACTGCGATCGCCAATTCCGGAACCATCGGCATATAAATACAAACACGATCTCCTTTTTCTACACCTTGTTTCTTCAAAGCATTTGAAAACAAACAAACCTGTTCGTATAATTCCTGATAAGTATAACGAACAAAGTGTTGTCCCGGATCATTGGGTTCCCAAATAAGTGCCGGTTTATTTCCGCGTTTTTCCAAGTGACGATCCAGCATATTTTCTGTAATGTTGAGTTGTGCGCCTCCAAACCATTTGATATCCGGCTGTGTAAAATTCCATTCCAGAACTTTATCCCACTTCTTCATCCATTGAAACTCATTGGCAATATCTTCCCAGAAACCTTCCGGATCTGAAATGCTCAGAGCATATTTCTCATGATATTCTTCAAGGGATTTAATTTGCATTTTACTCATCACATCAATTTTTATTCGAGAACTTACGTTTAGCAAGTTAACAATTTGACATAAAAAAATCCCGGATGTCCGGGATTTCAATTATTTTTATTCGTCAATTTTATACTTCTTAAAGAACGAATCCCAATCCCAGAGGAAATTGACCATGATCTGATCCATTCGTTTCAGGAATAAGGGATTTGGAGATTGCAGGCGTTTAAAATATTCATCCTGGAAATCATTCAAATCGTATTTTTGAAATACAGCCTTAGACATCGCATAAACCATGTTTTTGGAAGGATGGTTGATCCGCTGCATAAACTTCTGGTATTCTCTCACTTTCGCTTCTGCATCAACCGCTGAAACCCCCATTAAGGAGCCCATTTGTTCGAAAATAATTTTTTCAATCCTGTTTGCCTGAACTGTTTCAAAAGTTGTTTCCAACGATGAAATATTTGCAACAACCACAATCATTGTGAATTGCCCGTTACGATCAACAGGAATGGAAGGAGAAGAAACAAAAGCTAAATCTTCGTTGATTAGATCCACAACCTCAACGAAACCATTGTCGACGATCTCAAAAATCCCATTCAGGAAAACATTCGCTATCTGTTTGTCTGACAATCTTTTTTTTAATAGTGTCCCTAGCATAGGCCCTGCATTATTCGTTCCTACAAATTTAGGTGAGAAGCCATTGTTATTTTTGAGTCATGTTATTTAAATGTTAACTAAGTTATTAACATTATTTGTCCAAGTTTTCACAATCTTTCAACGTTTTCCTTTTTTGGTTGTACATTTATGAAAAGCGCTGTATGATGAAGGTAATTCCGTTTGTTTTCTTTTTACCCCTTCTTTTCCTCCTAATTTCATGCTCCGGTGAAGACGAAAAAAAACAAGATGACCAGTCCAATAAAACGATTACCCTTAACGGAACCCAGCAACGCGATACCGTGTTTTTAACTTTTATCATTCCGGAAAAAATAATCCGGGCTCAGCGAACAGGAAAACTTGAACGGCTTGTGGAAAGTTCCGAGTTCAAGGAAAACAGTTTGCTTGTTCAATACGATGATTATGATGCATTTGTAGAATTGAGCGGAGAAAAAGAGACTCTGAAGGAAGATTTGACGAATCAAATCAACAACTTCCCGAAATCCTTGCTTTCCATGGAAAAGAAATGGCGCGATTTTGCCAATAAACTCACTCCCGATAGAATGATGCCCGGTTTCCCCGCTTTTGAATACAAAGAAGAAGAAGCATTCATCGAGGAAGCTAATATTGAAGAAAAGTACCTGTCAATTCACAAGAAAGAGGTGGCACTTCAAAACTATTTTCAATTGAGTACGGAAGATGGTTTCATCATAAAAGCATACGCGCATACGGATGATTATGTAAAAAAGAATAAACCATTGATTTTATACCATCCAAAAAAAATCAAAGTACGGGCAGAGGCTGCATTCCCGATCTCAAAATCAATTGCACGACAAATAAGCGCGGATCTATCAGTAAGAGTTCCCGTCAGCCAGGTAAAAAAGGTTCGGGTGTCTTCTACAAAGATCACCTATTCATTGACCATGAATCAGAAATTAGACCCGAAAATCTGTCCTAAATATGTGATTGTCAATCAAGATCAAAATGCTTTTCAGGTCCCGAAAGAATTCATCGGGAAAGATCAAAAAGTAAATGTTATCGAAAAAAAAGAAACTCTTCAGGCCTATTCCAAAAATGGTAAGTATTTTATTTACAGTAAGGAATCTTCTTTACAGATTCAGCGCCCTTGATTTGGGCATGCGGAAATAATTCTCTACCTGATTACTTCTTCTTAATAAAAAAATTGTCCTGGTATTCAATCGGGTAACTTTGAATCACAATGGTGTCACCCCGGTAAAACATCGGTTCATAACTGTTCTTCGCCCCAAAAAGCACATGATTCTGATCATCCAAAAAAGGCATTTTGGTTTCAATGAATTTCATTTTCCGCTCCTTTTTTCCATTCTTGTAAAACAAGATCAGATCTTTTTTGTTGATCGTAACGGTGAAAATATCTTTCCCATCCCTGGCATAAGAAACCGAACGATCTGCAACTGATTTATAGAATTCGTAGTCTCCTAATAATTCGGGATAAACATTTTCAATAAGCCCATCACTTTTAAATGAACAAACAAGTAAAGCGATACCAATGATTAAAAAAAACTTCTGCACCATAAAACGAAAATACCCAATTTATTTCATCTTCCATTCCTGCTTGATTGAAGTACACCCATGATTGATTTTATTGTATATTTGATTCAATGAGAAAACTGGACAATTCCCTACTTACCGGACTTTTCGTAATAGCATCTACTTTCAGTGTATTTGCTCAGGATATCCATTTCTCTCATCTTAACAGGCAACCCATTTATCAGAATCCGGCAAACACCGGGCTTTTTGCCGGAGACATCCGTCTTACGGGAAATTATAA
>CAMPIU010000051.1 GCA_946886545.1 uncultured Flavobacteriales bacterium
CTGCTAAATCGATGTAAGCCTTATATTTGCACAAAAAATCACGATATGCAGATACTTAACGGGAAAGAAACAGCTGAGATAATCAGAAAAGAACTAGCAATTCAAGTGAAAGAGCGCAAGGCTGCAGGTCGGAAAATCCCTCATTTGGCTGCTATTTTGGTTGGCAATGACGGTGGTTCGGTTACCTACGTGAACAATAAATTGAAATCATGTGAGGAGATCGGTTTTGAAAGTACTTTGATCCGCTATGATGATTCTGTTTCGGAAGAAGTGCTTCTAAACAAGGTGATTGCCTTAAATGAAGATAAAAGTATCGATGGATTTATCGTCCAGTTGCCACTTCCACCTCATATTGATGAGATGAAAGTTACCTTGACAATTGACCCGAAAAAAGATGTGGATGGATTTCATCCGATCAATGTAGGGAACATGATGTTGAATATTCCGGGGTTTGTTCCTGCAACACCGGCCGGAATTGTTGAA
Organism: uncultured Flavobacteriales bacterium; assembly: GCA_946886545.1. The sequence continues at coordinate 484 of CAMPIU010000051.1, forward strand.
TTAATGCGCCGTTACAAGATTAAAACTGCCGGTAAAAATTGTGTAGTTGTAGGACGAAGCAATATTGTAGGAACTCCATTAAGCTTGCTTTTGGGTAAGAATACTGATCCGGGAAATTGTACCGTAACACTTGTCCATTCAAAATCTGAAAATATTAAGGAAATTTGTTCCCAGGCAGATATTTTGGTTGCCGCAGTTGGTATTCCGGGCTTCATTACAGCTGACATGGTAAAAGAAGGAGCCGTTGTGATCGACGTGGGAACAACACGTATTGAAGACGCTACCAGAGAAAGAGGGTGGAGATTGGCCGGTGACGTAGATTTTAAAGAAGTTGCTCCTAAAACTTCTGCAATTACTCCGGTTCCGGGTGGAGTAGGACCAATGACAATTGCTTCTTTGATGATCAATACATTGAAAGCAATGGAGTTGAAAGGAAAGTAATCTGAAATGTAAGGGTGAAAAATTTTTCACCCTTACATTTCAGATCATTATAGTCGCTCTAGCGGTGTTTTTACACCGTCGACCAAAGAATAGCAAGCCAGTTTGTCTTTGAATACGGAAGATTTAAATAAGGAACGGTTTAAAAGCATTCTCACACATTCCTGGATTCCTTCTGCAATGGAAGGATGCGGGTGAACCAGTTCCGCAATGACATGAATGGGGAGTCCCAGTTTCATGATCAAACCAATGGTTTGAATAGCCGTAGAAGCATGTTCACCAACCGCACGCATGCCGAGAACTTTCATATCACTGTCATTCGTAACGATAATCTTGAAAAAGCCTTCGGTTTTTCTCATGGCTATTGCCCTGGCGATTACGGAGTAATCAATTTTGACCACTTTTACAGGGATATTCTTTTCAAGGCATTGCATCTCGTTAATTCCGACAGCAGCAACCTCCGGTTGCAGAAACATAATCGTACAGACATTGTCATAACTTAAACGTTCGCGAATCGTTCCAAAAGCTCTTTCAACCGCATGTCTGGCCTCAATTTCACCCATGTTTACCAGTGCAATTCTACCGGAAACATCACCAACTGCATAAATATGCGGAACATTCGTAACCGTATCATCATCACCGATATGTTGCCCGCGTTTAGACATTAAAACGCCGGCATTTTCCATCTTTAAATTCTCAATATTGGGCACACGACCAATAGAAAGAAGAGCTTTTTCAACCCGGATGACCTCTCGTGTACCATCCGGATAACTCAATTCGTATTCGACTTCGTTACCCAGATTTTCCAGTCTTTCCAACTGCGCATTGTGATGGATCGTAACTCCTTTTTCCTCCAGGTTCCGACTAACAATATCCGTTATATCGGTATCTTCAAATGGAAGTATCCGGTCAGCACGATCGATCAGATAAACCTTTGTTTTTCCAAAATTAGAGAAGATAGTTGCATATTCACAACCAATTACCCCGGCTCCTACGATCACTAGGCTTTTGGGATAATCCTTCAGGTTTTCGATTCCGTCGCTGGTGAAAATGGTTTGTTCGTCCACTTTGACGTCTTTCATTTTGCGTGGTCTGCTTCCACTGGCAATGATGATATTTTCTCCGTAGACTACCTTGCGGTCTCCATCATTCTGAACGATTTCGATTTCGTGTGGAGAAATGAAGCTTGCGGTTCCCCGTTCATAGCTAAGCAATTTATCCATTGTCTCAGTCTGGAGAAGCTTTAAGTGGCAGGAATACTGAAATTTACGTTCAAAAACGGCTTCATCAACAGTAGCATCCACATCTTGCCAGGAAAGGTAGAATTTCTCTCGTCCTTTACCGCTGATCGTATCATTTACAGAAGCGATTTTTTGGGAAATCTCCCACAATGTTTTTGATGACAGGGCGCCGTTATAAACTCCGGCACCACCAACCCGGTCCTTTTCAATCAAGCAAACACGTTTTCCATAATCGATCCCGCGCATTGCTGCTGCATAACCTGCCGGTCCACCACCTATAACAATTAAATCAAATTTTTCCATAAGTATCTTGGACTAAATTAAGCAATACTTTAAAATTCAGCATCGGTTTCTGTTAATTTTGTAGGATGAATTTGAAAGAACTGATTGATTACGGAAAGGCCGAGAAGGAATTCTTTACCAAGTGGATTAAAAAAGCCAAAAAGGCAAACAATCGAAACCTGGATGAACAATTCCACCAGCTACATAACGATGCCTTTCGTAAAATTGACTGTTTGGCTTGTGCAAATTGTTGCAAAACGACCAGCCCGATTTTCAGGGATGTGGATATCAAACGTCTATCGAAACGGTTACGCTTGACAGAAAGTAAATTCATCGATACCTATTTGAAAATGGATGAAGACCGGGATTATGTTCTCCGTACAGCCCCATGTCCTTTCTTGGGTGAAGATAATTATTGTTCAGTTTACGAGGATAGACCCCTGGCTTGCAGAGAATATCCGCATACCGATCGAAAGAATATGTATCAAATTTTAGATTTAACAAGAAAGAACATGGAAGTCTGTCCTGCTGTAAGTTTTGTCATGCGGGAAATATCTAAAAAAATATAACAAAAATTACAACCTTTTGTATAATTTGGCGTCTCTTTATAGAACTAGTTTTATCCAATTTTATAGCATGAGGTCTACACTTCTCTCCATAATACTACTATTTGTTTCTACTCTTACATTTAGTCAGCAAGCCAAAAACGGAAATTATACCGTCACAGCAGCAGGAACAGTTCTAAACGCTTATACCAGTGTCACTGCGAATGTGGCTGCAAATGCGACATCGATTCAGGTTGCAAACAATACACTGATCAATGGTCCTGTTCTTACAACTGCATTAGCTGCAGGAGATTTGATCTTAATTATCCAGATGCAGGGAGCTGATATGGACATCAGAACTGATCCTATTTTTTGGCCGGGAAATTATACACTTTCCAATTCAGCTATGGGAGATTTGGCGAATATGGATAATTATCGTCCGGATTGGGGGACAGTAACCAATTATAACAATGCCGGAAAATATGAATATGCCGAAGTCCTTTCGGTTTCTGCCGGAAACATTAATGTAAGATGCGCTCTGAAAAATGCGTATACTTCAACAGGACATGTGCAGGTGGTTCGAGTGCCTCGAATTGAAAATTTATCTCTGAATGCAAATACTTCCATTATACCTCTTGCCTGGAATGGTACTGTAGGTGGGATTGTTGCTTTGGAAATAAATGGAATTTTGACATTTGGAACAAATTCCAGAATTAATACGTCAGGCTATGGTTTTAGAGGAGGCATAACAGATAATACGAGTGGGGGACCTGCTGGGTCTGCCACTCAAAAAGGGAAGCCGGGATATTCTACTGCTAATGAAGGGTCTGAAAAAGGAGAAGGAATTGGTGGCTCTGCGGCTAATGAGTATACCACACTTTATTCGCGATATGGATTAGGTGCACCTGCAAATGGTGGTGGCGGTGGAAATTATAAAAATGCTGGCGGCGGAGGTGGTTCCAATGTAGGATCCGGAATGTATAACGGAAAAGGAGTTGCTACGGCCGGTTACGCTGCATTTTGGAACTTGGAAACTGCAGGAATGGCCACTACACCCAGTTCCGGCGGAGGACGTGGAGGATATTCCGGTGCACAAAGTGATCAGAATGAAGCAACACTTGGTCCGAATAATGCTGCCTGGTCCGGAGATTATAGAAGAACAGAAGGTGGGCTTGGAGGGCATCCCTTAACCTATGATGTGACTCGTGCTTTTATGGGCGGCGGCGGCGGTGCTGGAGAAATGGACCAAAGTCAGGGCGGAAGCGGCGGAGCCGGAGGTGGAATGGTCTTTATACAATCCTACGGAAGTATCACAGGAACCGGTATTATTGAAGCGAATGGAGCAAATGGTCAAAATTCAAATCCAACGAATACTCCGAATCCCGGAGCTTTTTCTAATACAAAATTAGGTGTTGACGGGGCAGGCGGAGCAGGTGGTGGCGGAGCAATCATTGTGTCAAATGGAACAGCTCTCCCAAATACAGTGACTTTAAATGCCAACGGTGGAACAGGTGGGAATAATGCCCTGTCATATGGTGGTTTTGCTTCAGGCCTAGAAGCTGATGGTCCGGGCGGTGGCGGTGGTGGCGGTATGATTGCCTTCACTTCAGGAACACCTGTTCAAACGGTTACCGGTGGAGCAAATGGGATTGTTACGGTAGTTGGAACGACAAGTATTGTAGCAAACTTCCCTCCAAATGGAGCAACGGGTGGTGCGGCAGGACAAAGCTCATTACCTCAAACATATTACAATCTAATCCCTAACAATACCACTATTTGCAGTGGAAATACAGCAAATCTTTCTGTGACGGTTCAAGGGACCTTGCCGGCGCCGATAACAAATGCAAACATTACCTGGTATACATCTTATACGGGAAATACTTCGGTAGGAACGGGACTTACTTTTACAACACCGGTTTTAACAACGACAACAACTTATTATGTCGGATTTTGTCCTAACGGAACATTCAGAGTGCCGGTTACCGTTACGGTTGGCGGACCAACTATTTCCGGAACAGCTGTTGTAACAAATGCAACATGTTCTTCAGGCGGTTCAATAACCGGCTTAACAACTTCCGGTGGAGCACCGACACCCGTAATTACCTGGAACGGAGTGGTAACACCTTCAATGGACTTATCTGGGGCATCAGCGGGATCTTATACGGTTATAGTCACTGATGGAGTTGGTTGTACAGCTACTTCCGGACCATATATTATCGGAACTTCAGGTGGTCCTGCGATCAATTCTACGAACATGGTTGTGACCAATGCATCCTGTTTAGGCGGTGGCGGCTCAATTACCGGGATTACCGCAACAGGAACAGGGCTTACTTATAGTTGGAATTCAGGAGCTTATTCCACATTGAATATTTCAGGTTTAAATACAGGAAATTACAGTTTGGTAGTTACCGATAATAATGGATGTACGGCTTCTCTCGGACCAATTAATGTAGGACAAAATCCCGGACCAACGATTAATACGACCAATATGCTTGTTACAGGAACTTCCTGTGGTGCAAATAATGGAAGTATAAGCGGAATTTCAGCAACCGGTACCGGTTTAACTTATCAATGGAATGGAATAAGTTCGCCAACATTAGATCAAAGTAATCTTGCTTCAGGAAATTATAACTTAGTTGTGACGGATAACGTCGGTTGTACCGCTTCTGCCGGACCAATTGCAATTGGTGCTTCAAGTGCACCTGTAATTAACGCTGCTTCAATAGCAATAACTCATGCGCATTGCGGGCAATCAGATGGAGCTATTTCCGGTATTACAGTTTCCGGAGGACAAGCGGCATATACTTATTCCTGGAATTCAGGGGCGTATACAACATTGAATTTAAATGCAATTCCTGCAGGAAATTATACCTTGACAGTTACGGATAACCTCGGATGTACAGCGAACGCAGGTCCTTTTACTGTGAATGATATTGCGGGGCCAGTCATTAACAGCACCAATGTGGTAATTACTGATGAGACTTGTGCAGGTAACGACGGGTCAATTACCGGGATCACTGCAAGTGGAACAGGAACTTTGACTTATAATTGGAATTTGGCTGTAAGCCCGACTTTAGATCACACGAATATTCCAGGTGGATCTTATGGATTATTAGTATCCGATGCTTTTGGTTGTAATGCTGTAGCCGGACCTTTTAATGTCGGTTTATCTCCGGGCCCTGCAATTAACGCCACCAATATTGTAGTCGTTGGAACAAGTTGTGGTTTGAATAATGGAAGTATCACAGGAATTACCGCCACGGGAACCGGTTTAACTTATGAATGGAATGGAGTGAGTTCTCCAAGTTTGGATCAAATGAACCTGGCATCCGGAAACTACACATTGGTTGTTACAGATGCCGGAAGTTGTACTTCTACCTACGGACCTGTTTCGATAGGTGCATCAAGTAATCCGGTAATCAATTTAGCTTCAATAACAATTACACCTGCTCATTGCGGCCAATCAGACGGATCAATTTCGGGATTGACAGTTTCCGGTGGACAAGCGGGATATACTTATTCCTGGAATTCAGGAGCATATAACACCTTGGATCTTTCCAATATCCCAAGTGGAAATTATACTTTACAAGTCACAGACAACTTAGGTTGTACTGCAAATGCGGGACCTTTTAATGTAAGTAATATTGCCGGTCCAACGTTGAACTCCTCAAATGTTTTGGTCACAGCAGAAACCTGTGCATTGAACGACGGAACGATTTCAGGCTTAACAGTTAGTGGCGGAACAGGAACATTAACTTATACGTGGAATGGTGTTGCCAGCCCGACCTTGAATCAGACAAATTTGTCTCCCGGAAATTATAATCTGGTAGTAGAGGATGCCTTTGGTTGCACGGTAAATGGCGGTCCTTTCCCTGTTAATGCAGTTGTTCCTTTGATTTTGGATCAAACGTCATTACTTATTACACCGACAGGGTGTGTAGGAAATACAGGTTCTATATTCGGACTTAGTTATACTGGGGGAGTAAATCCTGTTGTGATAAGTTGGTCAAATGGCCAAAATATACTAGATATCCAAAACTTGGCGGCTGGAAATTATACTTTAACTATTACAGATGCTCAAAACTGTTCTATTCAGGAAACATTTACAGTTGCAAGTACATCCGGTTTAACAGTAAACACAAACAATGTAGTTGTTACTAATGATAATTGCGGTGTCGGCTCCGGTTCAATAACAGGAGCAAGTGTTTTTGGTGGGACCGCACCATATTCTTATTCCTGGAATAGTTCACCTGTGCAAAACACTTTGAATGCGTCCAATTTAACAACGGGAAATTATACTTTGACCGTTACGGATAATGGTGGATGCCAGGCCACAAGCTCCATGTTTGTTGGAATTGTACCTCCTTCCACAATTGATCAAAGCAATGTAGTGATCACCAATGAAACTTGTGTCGGAAATAACGGTGCAATTAGCGGTATTCAGGTTTCAGGAAACGGCCCATATACTTATTCCTGGAGCGGAAGTCCTCTGACAAGTTTGAATCTGACCAATCTGAATTCAGGAGTTTATACTTTAACACTTACGGATGGTAACGGCTGTATCACAAATAGTTCACCGATCACAGTTGGTTCAATGCCTTCTCCAAATGCGGATTTCACAATGTCAAGTTCTATTGTTTCGCCTGGCGAGCCTATTAACTTTACGGATGCAAGTTCAGGAGGACCGTTCCAAAGCTATGGCTGGACTATCGTTGGGGAGGGACTTATCGGCACGGGATCTTCTGTGAGTTACAACTCGATGATTGAAGGTAACTACAATATGACCCTGGTTGTAGAAACGTTTGACGGGTGTATTGATTCAATTACGAAAAGTTTCCAGATTTTAGGAGAAATCAAGATTCCTAATATCGTTACTGCTAATGGGGATCATACGAATGATGAATTCTACATCACGAATTTAAAGCCAAACTCCAAGATAATTATACAGAATCGCTGGGGAAATGTGGTATTCGAATCCGACAATTATAAAAATGACTGGGGAGGGATCGACATCACCGGGGAAAAATTGGTGGATGGAGTTTATTTCTACCAATTAATAACTGCGGATGGTAAAATGTGGCAAGGAAATGTTCATTTGCTCATTGATTGAGATAAGTTTTTTTTGCTTTGCTATATTTACTGATTGTTAACAGTTGATGCAACCTGGTACACTTTACATAGAACCCAAAATGATATTGGCCTCTTGGATTCAAGACGTTAAGGATAGTCATTTCAACTCGGTTCAGGTTGCTCACTTCGGTCCGTTGAATCAAGACCTGGTGAACAGCTTCACACTTAGCACCGAAGACTTCATGATTTCGGCCGGTGACAAGAAGACCTTGGTCAAACGTGTTTTCTCCATATTAATTGAAGGTTTACAGAATATCCTGCTTCACGGTAAAAAATGGGATCATGAACAGCAAGCCCTGATCATTGTAGCTTTCAATGAAAATGCATACAGGATTGCACTGGGGAATCTTACAGATATTTCTGAAAAGGAAAAATTGGCATCTTACCTGGATAGATTAAACGCTATGGATGAAGAAGAGGTCAAATCGTTTTATCTGGAAACACTTAATAATGGTTTAATATCAGACAAAGGTGGTGCCGGGCTTGGTTTTATAACCATGAGAATGAAATCGAAAAGCCAACTGAATTATCAGTTTGTTCCTGTTAATGATGATCTGATGTTGTTTACTATTTCAACAGACGTAGACAGGACGCAGTAAAATGTCATTTTTTGTAGCTTATCATCCTTCTTACATTCATTCCGTTCCAAGCAACCATCGTTTTCCAATGGAAAAGTATGGCTTGATCCATCAGCAACTGCAATATGAAGGGATTTTGGAAGAAAGCGAGTTTTTGCAGCCATCCCTTATTGATCTTAATATTGTCCGGCAAGTTCATTCAGAAGAGTATCTGACGAAGTTACTGACCTTAAATTGTTCTCCCAGAGAGCAGCGGGTGAGCGGCTTTATCCATAACGAAGAATTGATTCAACGTGAGCTCAGGATCATGGAAGGAACCAGGTTGTGTGCTGAAATGGTAAGAAATGGCGGTGCTGCTTTAAATATAGCCGGTGGAACGCATCATGCCTTTACAGACAGGGGGGAAGGATTTTGTTTATTGAATGACCAGGCTATTGCCGCCAAATGGCTTTTGGATCAGCACTTATTCAAACGGATCTTAATTGTCGATCTGGATGTTCATCAGGGAAATGGAACGGCAGAGATTTTTAGAGATGTACCGGAGGTGTTTACATTCAGTATGCACGGCGGTGCCAATTATCCGATGCATAAAGAAGAGTCGGATAAGGATATTCATTTGGAAACACTTTTGGACGATAAATCCTATTTACACATTTTGAGAACGGAATTGACTGCTGTTTTGAAATCGTTTAATCCGGATTTCATATTTTATCAGTCAGGAGTTGATATTTTGGAGTCAGATAAACTGGGTAAATTAAAGATCACACAAAATGGAATTCGTCTAAGGGATGAATTTGTTTTGACCCTGGCGAAAGAAAGAAACTTGCCGATTGTTTGTAGTATGGGAGGCGGATACAGTAAGGATGTCAGGGATATTGTCAATGCGCACATGCATGTTTTCAGATTGGCTTATCAACTATTTTCTAAATAATTACTAACAATCTTTGGTAATTTATTTTCTAAGTGTACCTTTGTCTGGAATTAGTCTAAATAAAGATGGTTAAAAAAGAAGTTTACACCGCGCAAACGATTTTACCTCTATTCACTTGTAATAACTGCTCTTGCGACAAGAGGAAAGATTGTTGTAAAAAGTATAAAAGAAAAGGATATCACTGTAAAAAGTGTCCGAAACTTTAGCTTTAGCTAAAGCATTCGGTTATTTTTGAAGCATGTTTCAAAGACTTGCTTTTGTGGCCTTATTAATTCTTTCCTTTATGGGAAGATCCCAGGATTCAGCAAAGTATTCCTTAGGAGCAGATTTTAATTATCATCCCCAGGATTTCTTTTTTCATCTGCGAGGTCAAATGATCAGGAAACACCTTACGCATGAAGTCTTTTTAGGCTTCGGAATCACTAATACAATTCTTCAGGGACAAGCAAGACCGAATGTAGGTTACGATTTGTCTTACCCCACCAAACTAATCGATTGGATTACGATTTCCCCCTTTTTACGACTTTCTTATTCCTTGCTGAACACAAAAGTTCCGGAGAAACATCCATGGATCCACACAAGCGAAGGTTTTTTAGCCTGCAGACTGGCTTTTGGGAAAAGAAATAAAATTGCACTCGCAAGTGGAATCGGCCCTTCGATAGAATGGAAGTATGATGCTTACCTGGGGAGAAGGAATCATTTTTTTATGTGGAATTATTTTGCGGAAATTGCGTATTACTATGAGTTCTAAACAATTGATATGGATCCTGTTGCCACTTCTTTTTTCCTGCAGGAAACACAAAGATCTTTATCCTGATACGATAATCGGGGGACATGCTTGTGCCGGTTTACATATCTCAAGCAGCAATTATCATGACAACAGTTTGGAAGCTTACAAATATGCCAGAAGTTTTGAAACCGTCTTACTAATTGAAGTAGATGCCCAATTATCCTCGGATGGAACTTTATGGCTTTTTCACGATCCCGAATTGGACATTGAGTCGACTGGTACAGGATCTGTCTCACAAAAAGACGATGCATATCTTTCAGGTTTGAAATACAAATCCCTGGAACACGAACGTTTGATCCGTTTGTCGGATCTTCCTGCTGATTTGAAGGGAATCCGCTTGTTAATTGATTTAAAAGAGTCGGATGGAACAGCAAGCGGCTTGATCGATTCAACGAAGCTCATCATTGCTTTGAATCAGGCAAAAGAGTATTTTTATAACGGAGATTTGGGAGTGGTCACCGATACGGGGCGATTTTTATCAACGATCAAAGGACTCGGATTCAAGATTTATTACAATGCAGTGAATGCGGCCCAGTTTTTGAATTATCCGACCATGTCCATTGTATACGGGGTAGTTTTCCGGAATTCAGAGATTGCAGTTTCCGATGTGAATTCTGTTAAATCTTTTGGAAAAAAGGTAATAATATACGATGTTCGATCTCCGAAAGGAATAAAGTCGGCATTGGATAAAACACCAGATTATTTAATGACAGACGATATTAAAGCAACCTTAATTGAAAAATACAAATGAGTAAAAAGAATAAAGAACGGGTGAATATTGTTTATTCTACGAATCCTGATTTTTCTTATGATTTAGAACCAGATGAAGAAGCAGAAACTTTGGAACCTTCCAAACAATTGTTATATATTTCTTTGGATAAAAAACAACGCGCGGGTAAAGAAGTGACTTTAATTGAAGGATTTATCGGTTCGGATGAAGATTTAAAAGAACTGGGAAAATTATTGAAATCAAAATGCGGAGTAGGAGGAACAGCGAAAGACGGAGAAATAATCATTCAAGGTTCTTTCAGGGACAAAGTTATTGAATTACTGACTAAAGAGGGATACAAAACCAAGAGAAAAGGTGGATAAAATGGAATATAGATGCCGGCTTTACGTTTCAAAATTTATAACCAATAACCAACCCTATGAAAAAGTAAATATCTTCCGACACCTAAAATCCCAAATTAATATATCAAAATAGAAAAATGTGAAAATTCTTTCGATCCTGTTTCAAAAGTACATTAAGTTTTTATTAATTCCATAAAAAATGAGTAAAATATTCACTTTATTGC
>CAMPIU010000052.1 GCA_946886545.1 uncultured Flavobacteriales bacterium
GTGCAATATACCGAGGCAAAGTTCTTTTACGGTTTCCAGGTTGCAATGGAAAACATCCATTCAGAGACTTATTCGTTGTTAATTGATACTTACATCAAGGATCAAAAAGAGAAGAATCATTTGTTCAATGCATTGGATACAATCGATTGCGTTCGCAAGAAAGCAGATTGGGCGTTGCGTTGGATCGATAACGGTTCTTTTGCAGAGCGCTTAGTTGCATTCGCTGCTGTGGAAGGAATCTTCTTCTCCGGTTCATTTTGTTCGATTTTCTGGTTGAAAAAACGCGGCTTGATGCCAGGATTGTCGTTCTCAAATGAATTGATCTCTCGCGACGAAGGTTTGCATTGCGATTTCGCATGTTTATTGTACACCAAACACTTGGTACACCAACTTTCGAAGGATCAGGTACAGGAAATCATCTTAGATGCTGTTGAAATTGAGAAAGAGTTTGTAACAGATGCATTGCCTGTGAAGTTAATAGGAATGAATGCAGAATTGATGGCTCAGTACATCGAGTTTGTTGCTGACCGCTTGCTGACCGAGCTTGGGAATCCAAAGGTGTTCAATACAACAAACCCTTTCGATTTCATGGATATGATCTCGATTCAGGGAAAAACAAATTTCTTCGAAAAACGTGTGGCTGAGTATCAAAAGTCAGGCGTTATGTCGAACAAGGAAGACCAAACATTTAGTTTGGACGAAGAATGTTAATTCATTATATTACAATAACAACAACCCAAATAGAGCGCTATATGTACGTAATTAAAAGAGACGGAAGAAAAGAGGCGGTGAAATTTGACAAAATCACTGCACGCATCATCAAGATGTGTTATGGGCTTGACCCACTAGTTTCCCCAGAGGCTGTTGCCATGAAAGTCATCGAAGGAATCTACGATGGAGTAACAACAACGGTATTAGATAATTTAGCAGCTGAGGTTGCAGCGGCTAAAACAATTGATCACCCGGATTATGCTTTGTTAGCATCACGAATTGCTGTGTCTAACTTACACAAGGAAACGAAAAAATCGTTCTCTGAGGTAATGGAAGACCTATACAAATACGTAGACCCGAAAACAGGTCAGCGTGCATCATTGATCGCTGATGATGTGTTTGAAGTAATTCAAAACAATAGAGAGGTATTGGATTCAAGTATTATTTACGATCGTGACTTCCGCTACGATTACTTTGGATTCAAAACATTGACAAGAAGTTACTTGTTGAGAACACATGGTGAGATCGCAGAAAGACCGCAACAAATGTTGATGCGTGTTGCTGTTGGGATCCACAAAAACGATTTGCAACAGGCGATCAAGACGTACAACCTGATGTCTGAGGGATGGTTTACACATGCAACACCAACATTATTTAATGCCGGTACACCAAAACCTCAAATGTCTTCTTGTTTCTTGTTGACAATGAAAGAAGATAGCATTGAAGGTATTTACGAGACTTTGAAATCTTGCGCTCAGATTTCACAGTCGGCTGGTGGTATCGGTTTGGCTATTCACAATATTCGTGCAACAGGATCATACATCAAAGGAACAAACGGTACATCTAACGGAATCGTTCCGATGTTGCGTGTGTTCAATGATACTGCTCGTTATGTAGATCAGGGTGGAGGAAAACGCAAGGGATCTTTCGCAATGTACATTGAGCCTTGGCATGCAGATGTATTTGATTTCTTAGACTTGAAAAAGAATACCGGAAAAGAAGAAATGCGTGCCCGCGATTTATTCTATGCTTTATGGATTCCGGATTTATTCATGAAACGTGTGGAAGAAAACGGAGATTGGACATTGATGTGTCCGCACGAATGTCCGGGACTTTCTGATACGTTCGGAGCTGAATTTGAAGCATTGTATACGCAATACGAAGCAGAAGGAAAAGGCCGTAAAACAATCAAAGCACAAGATTTGTGGTTCAAAGTATTGGAATCTCAAATTGAGACAGGTACACCATATATGTTGTACAAGGATGCTGCCAACGCGAAATCAAACCAGCAGAATTTAGGAGTAATTAAATCTTCTAACTTATGTACGGAGATCATCGAATACACAGCACCGGATGAGATTGCGGTATGTAACCTGGCTTCTTTGGCATTACCAAAGTATGTTACGGAAGACGGAAAATTCGATCACGATAAATTATTCGAAGTAACGTACCAGGCCACGGTAAATTTGAATCGTATCATTGACGGAAATTTCTACCCGGTTGAAGAAGCACGAAATTCAAACATGCGTCACCGTCCGATCGGATTAGGAGTTCAAGGATTGGCAGATGCGTTCATCATGATGCGTTATCCTTTCGAATCGGAAGAAGCAAAAGCATTGAACCGTGAGATCTTTGAAACGATTTATTACGCAGCAATGACTGCATCGAAAGATCTTGCAATTGCTGAAGGTCCATACGAAACATATGCCGGTTCTCCGGTTTCAAAAGGTGTTTTCCAATACGATATGTGGGGTGTTACTCCAACGGATCGCTGGGAATGGGATTTATTGAAAGAAGAAGTGATGAAACATGGTGTACGTAACTCTTTGTTAGTTGCACCGATGCCAACAGCTTCAACAGCTCAAATCCTTGGAAACAACGAATGTTTTGAGCCTTATACATCCAATATTTACACACGTCGTGTATTGTCAGGTGAGTTTATCATCGTAAATAAGCACTTGTTGAAGGATTTGGTAAAAGAAGGTTTATGGACGAAAGATATGCGTCAGAAATTGATGGCAGCAAACGGTTCCGTTCAAAATATCAACGAGATTCCTCAATACATCAAAGATCTGTATAAAACTGCTTGGGAAATTTCTCAAAAAGCAATTATCGAACAAGCTGCTGATCGCGGAGCATACATTTGTCAATCTCAATCATTGAATATCTTCATGGAGAATGCAAACTTCGGTAAGTTGACGTCCATGCACTTCTACGGTTGGAAAAAAGGATTGAAAACAGGGATGTATTACCTGAGAACAAAAGCTGCAACAGATGCAATCAAGTTCACGGTAGATAAAGCAGTAACGGAAGAGCCTGCAGCAATATCTGCAGCTGAGTTGGAAGAACAACAAGCAGCAATCGCATGTTCTTTGGATAATCCGGACAACTGTGAAATGTGTTCAGGATAGAACTTGAAATAGATAAAATATAAACAGTAGGGGCGAAAAATTTTTCGCCCCTACTGTTTTATGACCAGAACGTGTTGTGATGTTAATAATTGTGCCGTTTTTATGATATCACATATTAAAATCCCGCTGTTGGGACGCGATGCTTCGCGTCACCATGGCGGGATTTTTTTGTTTCTATATACTAGCACAACACTTAAAACGTTAGTACTTTAGCATGATGCACGCTGTACGGGTTGGACTTCTATTGCTAAGCAGTATATTTTGTTGGGTTCATAGCTGGACACAGGAAAACGCGTACCGTCAAAAAACCATTACAGCAAGCGGAAATATCATTCAGCTTGATTCCTTAAGTATTGCACCGAATTCAATCATAGTGCGCTGTGGCGGTGAAATTATCTTACCCTATAATTATCTTATTGATTATGCGAAAGGAACCTTTCAGTTGTTTCAATCCTGCTCTGATGAGGTGACCGTTTCTTATCGGGTTTTACCCTTTTCATTTGCCAAAAGCTATCAACTGAGAGATACGAATATTATTTATACCCAAAATAAAGGAGACAGGGAAAAGTATCTGATCACACCGGGTGTAGAACCTCTGGATCTGATGGGAGCCAACGGACTTCGAAAATCAGGAAGTATTTCAAGAGGAATTACATTTGGAAACAGGCAGGATTTGTCCGTAAACTCATCATTGAACCTGGAATTGTCCGGGTATATTGCGCCAAACTTACAAGTGCTCGCTTCGGTAACAGATGATAATTTACCTATCCAGCCGGAAGGGAACACCAATAAACTGCAAGAGTTTGACCAGGTATTTATCCAGCTTTTCAACGACCAGTTCAAACTTACAGCCGGTGATTTTTGGATCAGTAAACCGGAAGGCTATTTTTTGACCTATAAGAAAAGAGGACAGGGTCTGACAGGTGAATATTTTTGGAAAAAAGACAAAACGGGAACAATAAAAACCCAGGTCAGCGGGGCTTTGTCGAAGGGAAAATTCAACCGGCAAATTATCCAGGGAGTGGAAGGAAACCAAGGGCCATATCGCCTGAGAGGAAATGAAAATGAACCTTATATCATTGTCCTTTCCGGTACAGAGCGAGTTTATATCGACGGAAGACAATTAAGCCGCGGGCAGGAATACGATTATGTGATTGATTACAATACTTCGGAGCTGACATTTACTGCTAAAAATTTGATTACAAAAGATGTACGGATCGTTGTAGAATTTCAGTATTCAGACCAGAATTATGCCAGATCACTCTTCCAGTTTTCAACTGCAGCCCAAAGCAAAGATTTGGATTGGTGGGTAAATGCTTATTCGGAGCAAGATGCAAAAAATCAACCCTTGCAGCAAAACCTCACAAATGACCAGAAATTCCTTTTATCCAAAATTGGGGACAGCCTGGAGTTGGCCCGTTATTCGGTAATTGATTCGGTGGGTTATTCCGAAAACCTGGTGATGTACCAAATGGTTGATTCACTGGGATACGATAGTGTTTTGGTAGCTTCTGTCGATCAGAGTTTAGCCTATTACAAAGCACAATTTTCCTATGTGGGTCCGGGAAAAGGGGATTATGTATTTGAGAAATTCAATGCAATCGGGCGCGTGTACAAATGGGTTCAACCGGTCGGAGGTGTTTCGGTTGGAGATTACGCACCGGTTTCACTCTTGATCACTCCAAAAAAACAGCAGTTGTTTACTGCCGGTGCGACCTATCGCTTCAATGAAAAACTCAAAGTCACATCCGAACTGGGGATGAGTGGTTACGATCTGAACACCTTTTCTTCACTTGACCGCTTTGATGACCGTGGATACTCCATGCGCACAAAGGTTGAACATACCAATCCTTTTGGAAAGGATTCTGTGCCTGCCTGGAGTTGGAAGAAGCAGGCCGAGATCGAGATGCTGGATCCTTATTTCAAACCAATCGAACAATACAGGGCTGTTGAGTTCGACCGCGACTGGAATACGCGAAGCAGGAATTATACCGGAAACCAGGTTCTGACTACAATTGGAACCAGTATTGAGAACAGGAATTATGGAAAGATCGGGATCAATGCACAGCAGTATAAAATAGGTTCTGACTTTTCGGGATTAAGAACTCAATTGATCACTTCCTGGAAACAGCGCGGATATAATGTCAATATCGATGTAAGTTTTCTGAGTGCGAAGAATGAAAACACGAATCAATTCCTGCGGCATAAGGCTGATATCTCCAAACAAATTAAGAAAGTAAGGATTGGTTTCAAAGATGACCAGGAATTGAACCGTTTTGTTCAGGGAGATACTTTACTGAACCTTCAGTCCTATAGTTTTTTTGACTATCAGGGATATGTGGCTTTGGGAGACACTTCTTCCGGAGAATTACTGCTAAGCTATCGTGAACGTATTGATGGAAGATCAGACAGCACACGTCTGCGCAATGCAGCAAAGGCCAAAACACTTCGTGTGGAGTGGACAAAAAATAATTGGAAAAATCAGCGCCTGTACATGGTGGCAAACTACCGCGAATTAAAAATCCTGGATACAACCTTAATTACTCAGGCACCTGAGAATACAACTAACGGAAGAATTGATCACGACATTAAATTCTTGAAAGGTGCAGTAAATTTAACCACCTTTTACGAGGTGGGTGCCGGTTTGGAGCAGAAAAAGGAATTTATTTATATCAAAGTAAATGACGGACAGGGAGTTTATACCTGGAATGATTATAATGGTGATGAGATTAAGGATCTGAATGAGTTTGAAATTGCAGCGTATGCTGATCAGGCAAGTTACATCCGGGTATTTACACCTTCCAATGATTATATAAAAACATACTCTAATGAGTACAATCAATCGCTCACTTTGCGTCCGGAACGCGTGTGGTCGAATGGTACCGGTGTGAAAAAGCTATTAGCTCGTTTTTCCACACAAACCCGTTTTAGATTGCAGCGAAAAACCAATGTGTTTGACGGTGCGAGAGCTTACAATCCTTTTGTCGGGAGTATTAACGATAATTCATTGATCAGTACGGCAAATGTGATTAAAAACACCGTGTATTTCAACCGAACGAATAATGTGGGCGGGGGGGATTACAGTTATGAAAGTTCAAAAACAAAAACCTTGCTTGCAACCGGTTTTGACGGAAGAACAAAGGAATCTCATGAGTTCAACGGAAGAATAACCATCCTGAAAAAATTCAGTATTCAATCACAATTTGAAACCGGATTAAAAACATCTTCAGTGGATTACACCTCAGGTCGGAACTATCGTTTACATTATTGGCAACTGAAACCTTCACTGATCTATCAACCGAATACCTCGCTTCGTTTTAGTTTGGACGGACGTGTAATCAAGAAAAAAAATGAAGAAAATCTGGGAGGTGAACAAGCTGATATTTACGACATTGGTGTGACTGGAAAGTATAATCAAACACAAAAAGGTAGTTTGCAGGGGCAATTCAATGTCATTCGGATTGCATTTAGAGGAGATTCGAATACACCACTTGGATTTGAGTTATTGGAAGCCTTGAAACCGGGAGTAAACTACGTTTGGAACTTAGGTTACCAGCGCTCCTTGTCCAAGAATCTCCAGATTTCCCTTCAGTACAATGGAAGAAAAAGTGAGGGAAATAAAGTCATCCATGCCGGTGGAATGGAAGTGAAGGCATTCTTTTAAAAACAGTAGGGGTGAAAAATTTTTCGCCCCTACTGTTTTAATTTTGTAAAGAATTTAATCAATGCTCCTTTTCCTCTTTCGGGAAACCGGCAATCATCTTTTCGTAATCACTCAATAAAGCTTCTGCATCTGTGCGTTTGCCATGAGCAATATCAGCTGCATTTGTATTTCCGTCCTTTTTAGCCTTTTCTTCTTCTGCTTTATATTTCTCAATGGAATTACTTAAATTATCTCTTAAGTATCCGATATATTGAGGCATAAACATCTGTGTGTACATTCCACCGGTTTTGTACTCACTCTCGAAAATTGGGAGTGTGCGTCTTTGAATTTTCGGTTCCTGGCGGGAAGCAAAGAAAGTCATTGAATTCATTACACCTATTTTGTCAAATCCTTGTAATAAATTCGATTTGAAGATTCGCTCATAATAAGCTATCTGATCTGCATCTCCGTATTTTGCATAGATCATGGAAATGCCCGCCTGCATTTTACCTGAAGGTTCGTTTTCCAGGTTTTTGGAAGCTTCCAATGCAGCCTTGCTGTTCACCTTTGAAAGTTGAAGTAAAGCAGCGCTTATTACAGAATACGATTGATCTTTTTGAATGATTTCAGTACAGATTTGCTCCAGTTCAGGCCCGGAAACTATCCCGGCCAGTGAGGTGATTGCAGCTGCACGAACAGCGGATACCGAATCGGAACCTGCCATTTGTTTCAAACGGTTGATAGCAGCAGTTTTACTGTCACTGCTCATTTTCCCTATTTTCTCAATTGCCGTAGCGCGGATATCCCAGAAAGGATCTTTCAATGCTTCCTGAGCAACTCTGTTTGCTTCCGGAGAACTGGACGGAACTTTTTGCAATGCATTTTTTCTGTGAATATAATGTTTGGAGTTATTCCACTGGAAAGCATACCAGGAAGGATCTTTTTTCTCCTCCATTTTGCACAAAAGCATTGCTTCGGCGTCAAAGATCACATTTTTCACCGTTCCCTGAGTTGGAATAGATACAGTTGTTGATTCGTCATTAAACCAATGGCGGGAAGTAGTTGCTCCGCGGTCATCGTATACAGTTACATCAACCGGTAATTTGAATAAGCCGAAATCTTTCTTTTGTTTTTGGTTTACGGTAATGGAAACAGTATTTGGAGCAACATCTGTGCTATAGGAAACATCCAGGGTCGGGTGTCCTTTACCTTGATACCATTGATTAAAGAACCAGTTCAGATCCTCACCGCTCACGTCTTCGAAAGCAAGTCTTAATTGATGAAATTCTGCCGCTTTAAATTGGTTTTGTCTTAAGTAATTCTTTAAACCCAGGAAGAAGGCATCATCCCCGATATATTTGCGAAGCATGTGTAAAATTCGTCCGCCTTTGTTGTAAGAATGTCCGTCGAACATATCTTCTCTTGAGTTGTAATCGAACCAAACCAGATTATGGTAACCACCTTGTTCTGCAGATGCAAAATATCCCGCAGCTTCCTGTAAAGCCTGGAATTCTGCTTCATCTAATCCATGACGGTGCTCATCCCATAAGAATTGAGAATAATTTGCGAAAGATTCATTCAGTGTTAAGTTCGACCATGATTCACATGTTACCAAATCCCCGAACCAATGGTGAAACAATTCATGTGCAATCGTGGAATTATCATTTTCGTCCAATAATTCACGCTTCGTTTTGTAAGCGTATTCTCCGAAAATAACTGCTCCGGTGTTCTCCATTGCTCCGGAAACGTAATCTCTTACAATGATTTGTGAGTATTTATCCCATGGATATTCAACTCCAAGCAATTGAGAGAAGAAACCGATCATAGCCGGAGTTTCTCCAAAAATAGCTTTCGCATCTTTTTCCCATTCCGGCTCTACATAGTAGTTTACCTCCATGTTCGTACCATCCGGACGTTTATAGGTGTCTTTTACCACTTTGAATTCTCCTACTCCCATCATAAATAAGTAAGGAGCGTGAGGTAAATCCTGTTTCCAGTAATCTGTTCTTGTACCGTCAGCATTTTTGGTAGAGCTCACCAATTTACCATTTGAAAGAGTTGCGTATTTATCCTGAACAGTAATGTAAATCTCCTGCTTTGTCTTAGAGTTTGGAGAATCAATGGTAGGGAACCATACAGAGTTTGATTCTGTTTCACCTTGTGTCCAGATCTGAGGCATTTTATTTGCTTCCTCTCCGCGCGGATTAATGAAGTAAAGACCCTTATCACTTGTAATTGCGTTGGAACCACCGGTTTTTCGTTCATCTGGTTTGGCGATATAATCAATTACTACAGTATAGCTTTCGTCACGGGCATATTTTTTATCCAGTTGAATGGTTAGGACATCATCTTTGTATTCGTATTGACACGTTTTTCCGGCCATCGAAACACCTTTGATTTCCATTCCTTTTGCATCAAGTATCAGTTGATTGGATGCATAGTAATGCGGTTTTGCCTGTAGGGTTTCTTTTCCTATAAGCCATGATTTCGTCCAGTCGAAGGAAACCTCTAATTTCGTATTGATCAAATCCGTCAATACGGTTCTGGATGCGTGATATACAGCAGGCTTATCTTGCTTCGATTCATCAACTGCAATTACCGCACCTGCCTTTGATTCGTTACTTTGGCTTGCTGCGTGTTCAGTGTCAGAATGTTTAGGTTGACAAGCTACTAAGACAAGAGCAACCAAATAGTATATTTTCTTCATTTTCGGGCGAATATGATTCGTAAATATTTTGAAGAGCAAATATAGGAAACTATGCTTTTTTTACAACGTTTTTCTAGATGAATGGCCAAATAGTTCGTATTATTGTCGCAAAATTCTTACAGATGGAAACAGCAAATTGGACATCGGACGGAGAAGTTCTTCATGCTAATAAAGATGGGGTTCATATTCGTTGGGAAGACCAACAGTTTTTTACAATTACTTACAAGGGACAAAAATTCCGTGGTGAGGTTATGTCAAACCGCATGGAAGAGGGTTTGTTGACTTTGAAATTGAATCACCGGGTATTTGAAGTAAAGAAGGGTGGTCCGCTGGATGAACTGATCGCTTCTTTAGGGATGGACAAACCAAAATTGCGTAAATTGAAGCAATTGAAGGCTCCAATGCCCGGAAGAGTAGTGAGTGTTGCTGTTACGGTTGGTCAATCAATTGAAGTGGGTGATCCCTTACTTACTTTGGAAGCAATGAAAATGGAAAATGTACTCAAAGCAGAAGGTGTTGGGATTGTTAAATCTATTGCTGTCAATCCGCAGGATGTGGTAGATAAAGGAGGCTTACTGATCGAATTCGAGTAGTATTGTTAAACTCATTAGAATTCTTTACGATATGAATAAAAATAAAAACGGCTCCTTTTGGAGCCGTTAGTCATATTACTATATATGTCTTTTAATTTTTTTGCATTGTAAATGCCTTTTGAATGATAGAAGGATAAACCGCGCCGAACTCCTTCATACACCATTCCCTTAAATGTTGAATTTCTTCTGAGTTAGACATCCATTTAATTGCTTTAGACAATTCTTTCTGGAATAAGAGTGGGTCAAAACTTACCCGAACCAGGATTTTTTTCGTCAGTTCAAACATGGGGTTCTGTTTAATAATTTCATCTAATATAACGAACCATTTTCTTATTTGGTATTCGGAAAATGTTAAAAGTTCTGTACAAAAAAAGCGTGTGCCCGTAACCACCAGACACACGCTACTTTATAGCCAATGTTAAATTTTAAAGCAAGTGTTTTTCGATCACCTGGTAGATTTCTTCCGTCGTTTTGTCGTAAACATAAATGTACAATTTCATGTTTTCCGCATCGTATTGAGCAGGTAACTGGTAGGAATAGCTCACAAAGTATTTTCCGTTCGTTCCCAGGTCGCTAGCAGTCAAAACTTTCCCGAAAGTTCTGCCATCGATACATCCTCTTAAGATATTACGATGAGTATATGTTTCGTTTATTCCATCACAGTGAGACAAATCTGGATCTCCGGGAGTTCCATCCGGATCCCAGGTGGGATTTGCCAGAACCATTTGTCGGGCAATTAATGAATCTTCGACCAAACAAACAACGATGCTTAAATCAGACGTAATGGATGCGTCTAGTTTATCTACTTCAGCGTGCAAGAATAATCCGCGGGTAGATGGAAAATAATTTGTTACAGCTTGAATATTAATTTGTAAGGTACTTGCCAAGCTTATATTAGCCTTGTTAGCCATTGTTGACCCTGCATTAGAGGTAAATTGACCGTTAGCCAACATACGATTCACACAAAACGCAGAATTTCCCACAAAGGTAGAATTAGGAACATCTTGTCCAAAATACGTCCCTATTTCTAAGCCGGCATCGCAGTAAAGAGTAGTTGGGAATGCTGCTGAAGCTTCTTGAAACACTGTCAATCCACTTGGCCCTGTATGAATGGCCATACCATATATTCGAGTTGGATTTGTTGCAATCAATTGCTGCATTAAACCTGTTTGGGAAGGAGAATGCAGACATTGGTGACCTGTAAAATCCTCAATCAGCACATTGCGTTTGGTATTGCTATTAGCTGTAAATGTTGGCCACAAACCTTGAGCAACATAATGAGCAGAATCGCCGTCCGGATATAGACTCCAATCCAATGCACTTGAGATAGCATTTGCCGGATCAGTATTTTTTACCTTATCACAAGAAGCAATCACCGTTGCGAAGACTGCTGTAAAAATTAAAAACTTTTTCATCTCCTAAACGGGATTAGTCAATGTTAAATTTTTAAAGCAGGTGTTTTTCGATGACCTGGTAGATTTCTTCAGTCGTTTTGTCGTAAACATAAATGTACAATTTCATGTTTTCCGCATCGTATTGAG
>CAMPIU010000053.1 GCA_946886545.1 uncultured Flavobacteriales bacterium
ACGTAGGGCCGCGATTAATAGCGGCCCTACGTGTTTTATATTGTTTCCTTCTGATTTATTCAATCAATATAAACCTGGTTTCGTTTAAATGCGTGCTTTCATTATAAATATGAATGAAGTAAGCTCCCGAAGCTAATCCCTCGCGGTTCAGTGACAATTCTTTCCCATTAATTCTCACTTCCCGCACCAACTTTCCGGCAGGATCCAGTAATTCAATCAAAGTTCCGTCCTGTACTTCGGAAAAACGAATGCTTAATGTTTCCGAAACCGGGTTGGGGAAAACTTCAATGGTTGACCCGGAAAACTTGTTCATTCCGAGATTCGTAATACAAATTGTATCTGTGATGATGTATTCACAAGTTATGCATCCGCACCAATAACATCCGTTTTGCGGAACAACTAAAGCACTATCCTGTTCACTTAGCAGAACACCATCACGGTACCATTGATGCACCAGACAATCATAACTCGCTCTCAATGTGGTTCCATCGAAAATCAAGTTAATCGGTTCAGCATCATGAACGAAATAATAGATCGTATCACTGTCGGTTTGGCACCCGATCGGGTCCATATTATTCTCCACCCAAACCGCCTGATCTCCTGGTGGAGTTCCATAACTCCCCAAAACAGTCTGATTCTCCGAATACCAATTCCCATTTCTGTACCAGGTATTTGTAGCAGGGAACCAGTATGGGATCGGGTGCCATCTCAAGGTCACCAGATCGCCGCAATTTACTGTGTCGGAGCCAGCCTCAAATTCCAAATGGATCGGCGGATTTACACCAATTCTAAAGTTTTGGCAGGAGCTTAGCGTTTCACCGGAAGGAGTTGTAATTGTTAATGAAACTTCGGTTGTGCTATCTATTGTAAACGTAGTGTTCTGAGTCGTACTTCCTGTACTCCATAAATAACTGCTCATTCCCGGGGCCCCCGTTAAAGTTATTTGATCTCCGATACAAGCATAGGGAACATTCAAAATAGGATCTATTGTTGTTCCGATCGAACTTTCTGAAACCGGATAATGAAGTGATGCTACAAATACGGAAACCAATTGAGTAAGTGTGTCTGAACCACCGAATCCGCTTACATAAAGCTTGACAGGATATAATCCGGAACTTGAAAAACGATGAACCACTTGCTCACCAACGGTATCAATAGTTCCGTTTCCGTCAAAATCCCAGGCTGCATAAAGTGAATTCGGACCAGTTGCGTGAAATCCGTATTTTCCGGTTCCTTTACAAAAAGAGGAATCGATTGTGAATGCAGCAATTGGCGCGGGTCCTCCGGGATTCATGCCGCATCCGTTCGATTGTAATAAAGTGGGACGTAACTGCGTAAGAGCTGCCAACATTCTGTCTGCTTGTCCTTGTGAGAACGATAATGGACAGGAGGTATAGTCCATATAATTTGGCAGATCCACAACATCTACGGTAAACGGATTGAAACCTGAAGTATCATTCATTTCCGTGTTACAGGAATTTCCCTGACAGGAGGAATTGTCGTTTGAATTGTCCGGCGGGGTGTCACAAACGCGGTCCCCATCCAATAAACAATTGAAATTGGTACAGGAATGGAAAGTATGATAAAGATTCAAATAATGCCCGACTTCATGCGCCAGTAAGCTAGATACAAATAGGTTATAACGTCCAACAATCCCGTCTATCTCTATCGGCCCACCCGGAAAAGTAGCGTAACCACCTACACCCAGAGGGTTTTGGAATGGGTCAACAGCGATATTTCCTACAGTCCAAACGTTCAGATAGAGAAGCGGATTCCACCTGTTTTGTGTTTTGAAAGTCCAATCCTGCACATAATCGTAATAATTGAGGGTCAGAATGGAAGAATAATCGTGTGTAATTCCGGTTGTTGGATTTCCCCAGGGATCAACCGATGCTAAACAGAATTGAATATCTACCTGATGACCGGTCGCATCGAAAAATTGCCCCGAGTTCTGAAAACGTTGATTCAACTCATCTACTGCCTGAATCACGGTCGCATCCGAAATATTCTCAGGTCCATTTTGATGCATGATATGAAATACGATTGGAATAGTGTAAACTGTTTTTTCATGCTGATTCGCTGAGTCTGATGCCAGGAAATGGTATAAGCGTTCATTATTTTGATTTTCTTTTTCGGAGTATTCCGGAAAAAGGTTGATTAACTGATTGTGGATTTGATCCGTTCCGCAGTTTCCTGTTTGGGTGAACGAATGTTTAATTGCAAATAGGGCAAGCAAGATTAGAACTGTTTTCATAAATCTGTTTCTTCTGATCTAGACTCCAAATAAGAATAGGCGGTTGCAGGTTGGAACAGAAAATTTCCTCGCCGACTTTATTAATTCTTTTAACCGTCTCTATTCAAATATGCTTAACTTTGCTTCATGATCGCTCCCGGTTCGAAAGGATGGATTGCTAAATACTTACAGCTGATAGAGTCAGGAGAACTATCTATTGACCTGCAAAAGCCGGCAGATTTAACCCGCGCTGAATTCAATCATTACACGCTTTCTCAAACCGGAATTATCTTTGGTTATCCGTCGAAATTATTGTTCGGAAAAAACTGGGATACTTCCAAATGGACACATGACGAGCAATTGACTGTTCTTCTTTTTGAATCACTTTTATTCACACATTACAATATTCAGGGGAAAACAAAATTGAGACCGGAGGAATTTTTGAATGATCTCCATATTTTCTATAAAAAACACCGGGTCCAATCACTTACTTCTGTTCTGACTTTCTTCCTGAAGGAAAGTGCATCGGAGAGAATCGAGCGAATTTTAGACAAACGCACAGATGTTCCGAAAAACTTAACAAGTACGAAGTCATGGATGAGTTATTTTAATAACTCATTCATTTACCTGGATGTCATTCTTTTCGAGGATTTTTTGAAGAACAAACGAACGCAAACGCTGGATTATCAAAAACTGGCACTTTTGGCTTTGGGAATTATTTCCATCTCGGCTTATTCCGATGGAGAGATCCAGGATTATGAAAAGAACCTATTCAATACCTTTTTGCTTTCGGCGGATTTGGATTCGGATGAAAAGGAACTTGCAAAATTGCGTTTCAAACAAGGAATCAGTCTGAATGAGCTAAAAGCGGAAATGGTTGACTCATGGAATTTCAAGCGGTATTTGCTGGATCTTGCAGTTCTTACGATGCACATGAATCAAAATCCGAGGGAAACAGATCTTGAAACCTTGATTACACTTAAAAGATGGATGAATTGTTCAGAAAGGGATTTGGACGAGGCTATTTATTGTACAGACCAATTTTTATTGGAAAATAATCACCAGGTTTCCTATTTGAATGATTCGAATTCAATGGAATTGATGCTGGATAATGTTTCCAAACGCTGGATCAAAATTTTAGGAAGAAATAAGGATAAATTGGCGCAAGAGATTAAACAAAGCAAGGAATTGGTCTTTTTGATCCGAAAATCTGCATCAGAAGAACTGACAAAAGAGGAAAAAGAAAAGGTCAAAACACAATTTATGGACATTGTAAAATCAATGCCTGCCCTGGCCATTTTCTTATTGCCCGGAGGAGCTTTGCTTTTGCCGATCGTATTGAAAATTATCCCCAACCTGGTACCGTCAGCCTTTAAAGATAACGAACTCGAAGAATGACGGATTACAAATCAATTTCTCATTTCAAAGGCTTAAATACCCTGCGTTTTATTGCTGCTTTTTTGGTAGTGATCCACCATGCGGAGTCTTTGAGAAAAGATCATGGCTTACAAAACCATCTAAAGGATCTCGGATTGTTTCAAAATGGTACACATGCGGTCAGTTTCTTTTTTGTATTAAGTGGTTTTCTCATTACGTATTTACTCTTGAAAGAAAGGGAAGCAAAGAACGATGTTTCCGTAAAACAATTCTATATTAAACGTGTTTTCCGGATTTGGCCCTTGTATTTTTTGATGGTCATTATCGGAGCAATTATTCAACCGTATTTTATTGAGTGGTTCAATATTCCGTACGAAATGCCTTATACTTTTGGGGAGACCTGGTACTACTTTATTTTCTTCGTTCCCGGAATGGTAAATTATTTCTTCGGAAGTAATCTATTGGAACCACTTAGGTCCATTGGAGTGGAAGAAGTATTCTATCTTATTTGGGCTCCCTTATTCAAATGGTTGAAAAAACACGTGCTGAAATTGCTGCTTGGAGTCGTTGCATTCAAATTGATTTTGATTAGTGTTAATGCATATTCGTCATTGCCGGGAGTTTTGAGTTATCTGATTCGCATTCATCAGTTTGAAGCCATGGCGATTGGTGGATTAGGCGCTTACCTGGTTTTCAATTATGGGAAACAGATCAATGCGTCATTCATTTACAGCATTCCGACGCAAATTATCTTATATTCTCTAATCCTTGTTTTCATCGTTTTTGGAGCGAATATTCATTCAGATATTTGGCATTTCTTTTTCGAGAATCCGATTGTTTCAGCCATCGTGCCAAATGCCTTGTTCCTGTATTTGATCATTGGAGTTTCGGTAGTAGACAAGAACTTATTTACTTTGGAGAATCGTTTATTTTCTTATCTCGGCGAAATTTCTTACGGGATCTACATGTTCCATTTACTGATCCTTTCCCAAATTATCGAGTTATTAAAAGGTTTTGTAGCAGGCTCCGGGATGTTCCTGGAAACGTTGTTTTATTATGGTGTTTCGATTCCACTGATTATCGGAGTTTGTGCGCTTTCAAAACGGACACTGGAGGCTTATTTCGAAAAGAAGAAGCAAAAAGTACTAAAAAAATGAACAGGTAGGTACGCGATTAATCGCGTACCTATCTATTTCTAATCCTTGTGATAAAGAAAGTAGAACCCTTCGATGTTATCCAGATACGCCCCGTCAAAACCTGCATTCAATAGTTTTTTGGTGTACGAATCATCATTTCCGTAAATAATTTCCTGCCATTCGTCTTTCCAGAATTTTACCCAGATCTCGTCTTTGTATCCATCGTATTTTTTCTTCAACCAAAGCGGATGGTGCAATCCCCAGGTTTTCTTCCAGTAATAACGGTACTTTTCTGCTGAACCAATGTTCATATAAGAAATGACTAAGCGTTGACCACCATTTAATTTGGTTTTGAGGCTCGAAACATCAGCAGAACTTAGCAGCTCATCACCAAAGAACGCATCGATGATCACCACATCGAAATTAGTCTGTTGAATAGCGGTAAGGAATGTTGCTTTATCCGAATAATTATCGGTGCTAATGAGATACAGGTAGTTCTGAGCTTGGGCTAATACTTGGACATTGTTCGTGTTTTCATGGTAAACCGTGCTTGGAATTGCTTTATAATCATAGTTTGAAGTACTTCTTGGAAAAGCGATAAATTGATCTGCATCAGCTAGTTGAAAAGAATTCGGAGCGTTGGAATCAACATCTAAATAATCGGCAACCATCACTTTTAATGATGAGTTGACTTTTCGTAACATTCCCAATCGGTAATCGTCGGGTGTATAAGCCTGATTATAGAATAATTCCTCTACACCGTAGCCGTCAATCGCCTGAATTAGATTGGTGTTTACTCCCTTTTCCGGGTCGATATCATTAAAGAGAATTTCTTCGCCGTTTTGAGGAATGAGAATAAAATCGGGATCCTGGGAGCGGGCATATTCACTGATTGCAATAATGAAATCCTGCATTTTGACACCGGCTTTTAAGCTCTTCTTTTCCTTACATGAAAAACTTAAAAGACCAATTAAAAGGAAGAAGAATGCTTTTCTCATGCTTTTTGAATTGTACCGATATCTTCCAGAACGTTCCAGGTTGCTTCCGCAGTATGATTCCAGGAAAATAAAGTTGACCGGTGAAGACTTTTTTGAGACAATTCCGCTTGTTTTTGCTCGTCTGAAGCGAGGTCCATCATAGCATTTGAAACTTCCTCCGGATCAAAGGGATTGACATAAATAGCCGCGTCTCCAGCTACCTCCGGCAGACAAGTCAAATTCCCCGCGATGATCGGCAAGCCACAACGCATAGCTTCTACCAAAGGAATTCCGAATCCTTCAAAATATGGAATATAAGTCAATGCAAAAGCAGCGCCCATGAGTTTATTTAGCTCATCTAAAGAAACATGTCCGGAAAACATAATGCGTTTTTTCAGTTCTTCGGAAACTTCCGGAATGGAAGAAGCCTTATTCGCCCACAAACTTTCTCCGACAATCAATAAGTCGATTTCCGTATTGACTTGCGCAAACTGCCCGAAAGCCTCGATGAGTCTTCCGACATTTTTACGGGGATGAATTGCACCGACGAAGATAAAATAAGGTCGGCCTGCTGTTTTTTCTGTTCTTATTTTTTGAATCTCTGCTCCTTCTAATGGAACAAATGATTCGGAAGCACCGTTCCAGGCAACCGTTATTTTCGAAGGTGAAATACCATAAGATTGAATGATATCTTGTTTGGAATATTCTGAAACGGTCAGGATGTGCGCAGCCTTTTTCGCAAATTTCGGGAAATAGTTGCGTAAATACTTTAGCGGGCTTGCAGGAATATCTTCCGGATGGTGTTCGAAATTCAGGTCATGGATCACTCCAACCTGCGGAACCGGAGACTTTAAAGAGAGGTAGCCATCGGGTGAGTAGAAGACATCAATTTTATGTTTTTTCAGAGCTCGTTTAATGGAATACTCGAACCACCAAACAAAAAGAATCGGATGTCGTGCAGGAGGGAACAAAACAACAGGAGTAACATTCTTCGCAAAGACAAACTTCGGATCAAAGGGCCGGTCGAAGAAGAAGATGAATTCATGTTCCGGGTGAGTTTCTACCATACGCTTCACCACTTCATAGGTGTACCAGCCGAAGCCTTCCATTTTGGAAGAAAGCAAGAAACGGGTATTAATTCCGATGCGCATGGGTTCGAAGTTACAAACTATTGTGAAGATTTGAATTGCCGAAAATAAAAAAAAGGGTGCCAAGGTAAGGGCGGAAATCCGCTTCAACAATAAATATACACGAGCAAATTATCTGTTAGTGATCTCTGTTTCAAGGATGACGGATAGATTTATCCAAAATATCTGGAATAAACAGCTACCTTCTTTCCAACTTTTCCTAACTTCGCGGCATCTTATTGAAAATGAAGAACAGCGTTAAATATATTTTACAGAAATTATTGGGTCTACATACCTATCTGTATGTCTTTGCGCTGTATAAAATCAAAACACTTCGTTCAGACAAAAAGGAAAATGACTTTTTCACCTTCTTATCATTATTGAAAGACGGTAAAGGAGATGTCCTTGATATTGGTGCGAATCTGGGAATTATGACCGTGCATTTGGCCAATAAGCTCCCAAATACAACCATTCATGCCTTTGAGCCAATGCCCGCAAATGTGAGTGTGCTGAAAAGGATAATCGCGAAATTCAAGTTAAAAACGACTAAAATTCATGAAATTGCATTGGGTGACGAATCGGGAACTGCTAAAATGGTGCTTCCGGTGAACGGACAAACAATTATGCAAGGCCTAAGCCACATCAAACACGAAACCATTACGGAATGGAATGAAGGGAAGGAAGTGGATGTGAAATTGGATAAACTAGACAACATTATAAATGGTCAACCTGTTCAGGCAATTAAAATCGATATCGAGAATTTCGAGTATTTTGCTTTGAAAGGGGCGAGCCGCATCATTACATCCAATAAACCGATTATCTATGCGGAACTTTGGAACAATGAAAACAGGGCCAAGTGTTTCGAGTATTTGAAATCATTCAGTTATTCTATTTTTGTAGGAGAAAACAACAGGATTGTTCCATTTGATTCTTCTAAACATCACACACAAAACTTTATTTTCATCGCAGAATAACTACCGCTAATGCAAAAACTGTTTTTAAGAGGATTAGGCATTACGCTGTTATTGAATTTACTGGTTAAGCCCGCTACCATTTTCATGGTGGATATTAAAATGCAAAATGAATTGGGTCTCGATTCATACGGCATTTTT
This sequence comes from uncultured Flavobacteriales bacterium, assembly GCA_946886545.1. Next base: position 7,963 of record CAMPIU010000053.1, read on the forward strand.
CAAACTATGCTCAATTTTACCTTTTTGTTTTCCATGTTACTGGATATGGGAATCACTAATTTCATGACAAGGATGATCGCGCAGCATCCGCACATGATCCATAAATACAGCAATCGCTTATTTACTTTCCGGCTCATTTTAGTACTGGTTTATATTCTATGGACTGTTTCCCTGTTTTTCATTTTAAGGTTTTCGTTTGAATGGCTTTGGGTACTTGGTTTGTTAATCATGCACCAGATTAGTATCATAACCGTAAACTATGTGAGAGCTTATACCGGCGGTTTATTGAAATTTGGATTGGATGCAGTTTTATCGGTCGTTGAAAGATCCGTATACTTTGTTTTTGGAAGCGTCCTGATCTATACAACATTCATTGAACCACTGACTTTACAGTGGTTTGCCATCATTTTTGTAGGTTCTTCCACCATTTCATTAATTGTCGCAACCATTATTTATTTACGGATCGTAGCACTACCGAAGCTGCATTGGGATTCTGATTTTTTCAAAGCCATTTTCAGGCAATCCTATCCTTACGCTATTTTGGTGATTATTATGATGCTTACTTCCCGCTTGGACGCCGTGTTTTTAGAAAAATTGCATCCTGAAGGCACTGTTCAGGTATCGTATTATACACAAAGCTTCAGATTACTTGATGCGTGCTGGATGTTTGCTGTATTGTTCGGAAGTATTTTATTACCTGTTTTTTCGCGCGTATTGAAAGACAATGGTTCGACAACAGGAATTATGACCAGCGCATTAAATATTTTGTTTTCAGGAGGAATCCTGATGATCACATTGACTATCGGAATCAAAGAATTCTTATTTGACAAATTGTATGATGAGGCCAATTGGTATTCATACAATGCCTGGATTTTCCACTCGATTACCTTCATTCCGATGTGTTTTACAGTTGTATTCGGAACCTTGCTGACTGCAAACGGATCACTTCGCATTTTGAATCAGATTGCTTTCCTTTCCTTGGTTACCATGTCGATTCTGAATGTACTCTTAATCCCGTTCTTCGGAGCGGTTGGTGCAGCAATTGCATCATTGGTTGCACAATCAACATTAGGAGTTCTTCAATACCTGGTTGTCCGTTACAAGATGAAACACCGTTTGGCATCAAATACCTGGCTAAAGTTAATAGTACTAAGTGTCTTAATGGTTGTTGCAATGTTCCTGGAAATCAAGTTTCAATGGAATCAATTGTACTATGCTTTTGGAATCGGATTACTTTGGATTCTTCTCGTTTTCGGACTGAAAATTATTGATTTGGTTCAGGTGCTTAAAATGCTGAATAGTAAGGGAGATTCGGTGGTAGTTGAAGATTAAAGACTTGTCAACAGCTTTCAGGTTAATCCATCACTTGGTTTCGTTTCCCAATTACTTTCGCACTAATCCGCCATGGCGGAGTATCTCTTTTTCTTATCTTTACGTTGCATGATTGAAAATAAAGAAATTCTTGTTACCGGCGGAACGGGTTTTATCGGCTCACATACCATTGTAGAGCTGTTTGAATTGGGTTACACTCCAATTGTTTTGGATAATTGCTCTAATTCCAGTCCGTCAATTATTAAGCAGATCACTTTAATTACCGGGAAAGAATGCATTTTTTACCGGGGTGATATGCGGGATAAAGCATTCCTGAAGTCGGTTTTCACTAAACATAAAATAGTCGGGGTAATTCATTTTGCAGCATTTAAAGCTGTGGCCGAATCAGTGGAAAAACCCCTACACTATTACGATAATAACCTGCTTGCACTCATCAATTTATTGAGTTGCATGGAAGAATTCAAGGTGAATAAAATTGTTTTCTCTTCCTCGTGCACAGTTTATGGAGTGGAAAACAGCCTGGAACCATTGACGGAAAGTATGCCGGTTGGAAAACCGAATTCTCCTTATGGATGGACCAAATGGATGGGAGAACAAATACTTATCGATATTGCAGGGAAAACTGCTTTAAGACCGATCTTTTTGCGTTACTTCAATCCGATTGGAGCTCATGAAAGCGGAAAGCTGGGCGAATTACCGCTTGGACCTCCGAACAATGTACTTCCCTATATCACACAAACAGCGGCCGGTTTGAGAAAAGAACTCACGATTTTCGGGAAGGATTATGACACCCCGGATGGAACCTGCGTGAGAGATTATATTCATGTGACGGACATTGCTAAGGCGCATGTAAAAGCGTTAACTTATGACTCCGGTTCACCTTACGATGTTTTTAATCTTGGAACAGGAAAAGGCACTTCTGTCCTTCAATTAGTCCAACTATTTGAAAAGATTACCGGTAAACCCCTGAATTATCAATTCGGACCACGGAGACCAGGAGATGTAGATGCTTTGTTTGCAGATGTTTCAAAGGCAAAGAAATTTTTAAACTGGAATACCGAAAGAACCATCGAAGATGCTATTTTAGATGCTTGGAAATGGGAACAATATCGCTTGGAAAATGAAATTTCTTAAACTATTAGCAGTCTTTCTTTTGATTTCTTTTCACGGGTTGGCACAACCACATGGGAAGGACTCTAATTTGGTTTCCAGGCACCGCCCGGGAATTTTTTGGTATAACACAGGCTGGAGACCGGCTAAACCCGGGAAGTTAAGAAAATACGACCGTCTGATCCTCGATGTTACTTATAATCAATTATTGAAATCCGGGAGCGTTCAGTCGAATCCATGGAGATCATTTGGCTGTAACGTCAATACCATGTGGGATATTCCGATCACCAACGGAAATACCGTTTCTTTCGGAATAGGATTGGCATATAAATATCAGAAAACAGGCCCGAAAGGATTATTCTTTGCCGATAGCACAAACTCATATACCCGCTATTATGCTGATTCGAGTTACGCAGACTATCGCAAAAACACCTTCGGTAACCATATTTTGGCAATCCCTTTAGAATTCCGGTTCAGAAGCCCCAAATGGCAGCATTTTAAAATGCATTTCGGAGGATCGATCGGTTACAGACTTCAGACTTTTCAAAAAGTATGGCCCGAAGGCAAACACAAAGGAACGAAAGATGCCGATTTACCGGATAGAAATCCCTTGGTTTATGGTGTTCACATGCGGGTTGGTATTCGAAATTGGGCTTTGTTTGCGGATTATACATTGGCTCCTCAATTTAAGGGTGGTAAGAGTGATAAAATCAATGCGTTAGCTTTTGGTGTATCACTTTCAATTTTTTAATTACATTGTCAAATAAAAATTCATTTCACTCTTCGGAAAATCGTTTATCTAACTAATTTTGTGGCATGCGCAATTTGATTGCTTTCTTCAAACGATTTCAGATCTTTTTGGTCTTTGTGTTACTACAAATTGTAGCACTTTCTGCATATATCCAATATTCTGAGTTTGCGCGTCTTCAAGTTTTTTCAAGTGCTTCCAGAATAAATGGCGGACTTTTTGAAGTCAGGAATTCCATTACCAAGCATTTCAATCTGGAGGGGACCAATAGAAAGCTGGGATGGGAAAATGCCCGTTTAAGAGAAAAATTAAAAATTTCCAACTATAAAGTAGATCGTGACACGATTATACTTGAAGACACCAACTATCGGCAACACTATTTGTATATATCAGAGACAGTAATTAACAACACTTATGATAAGCGAAACAATTACATGACGATTGACAT
>CAMPIU010000054.1 GCA_946886545.1 uncultured Flavobacteriales bacterium
GGTGGACTTTCCGGGCTTTCCTGGTTTGTAACGCTTGGATACGTGTTGAAATAAAATTCCTTGCTAGCGCGAGCGTCACGCTCGTGCCCTCACCAACACTAGCGCGAGACTTAGGCTCGTGCCTACCCAACCACTCCCAAACTCATTCCGTCAGCCAGCTCGTAAAGCTTTCCGTTCTTCTCCTGTAAGAATTCAATTGCCACAATACCAATTCGGAAATCTTCATTTGTCGTTACTACATCACAGGTAAAATCAGGTTCTGACATATGATTTTCCAGTGAAGCAGTATATGTCTGTGCCGGATAGATTTGATATAACTGCTTGTCAAAATCCAATGAAATCATAGCGGCTTTAATTCGTACATGTGTAGCACCCTTTGGTGCATGGAAGAAGTCGTGAGATACAGCATCGGCTAAGAGAATGGAGCCTGTTGTGGTATCACAGGTGATCTGCCCGGTGTAAACCGATGTAATCGGTCTGCCCGCATAGAACGCAAATGATCGCAAGAGCTTCCGTGAATCCGGATCGTTAAATACTGTTGCAGGATTTCGCCGCCCGCGTATACTTGTGAGATCGCTTTTTCCCATGTGGATAAGTGTGCCGGTCAGTCGTTGAGAAACGTTTGAATCTCCGCTTAGTCCCGTTGATGACCTGACCGCTTGCCGGATGAGTCGTCCTGCAGCAGCTGCAATGGAGAATTCAGCAGCGTTTTCACGTGTTCGCGCAAACTGGGGGCTTGTAGCTACTAATTCCTTGTCCGGCCCGCCCTTCTGGCGAACAAGATAGCCGTATTGTCTGTGATGATAAAATGAAAGGCCGCCTAGTTGGCCTCTTAACCGGAGTGGTCCTGCCTGTTGTGCCATAATGAATAATGTTGGTTAAAGCCTAAAACGCCCAAAAAGATAGATTGTTACTTCACATTTGCAATTTTTTAGCAACTATATCTCTATTCAGATGCATAATTGAGGCAAGGTTAAAGCTATTATAAAGCATAGATATAGTTACGTTTGTATAATTATTTAACGATGAATGGATATATTTAACTACTAATAACTGACGGATTTAAACAAGGTAATTCTTCGGGAGAATGAAAGGATAAAACGTTATTCCGGCACGCGGAATTCCTTTCCGTTTTGGCCGATCATTACCGGTCGGTTCTGCAAGTCTTCGGCCGGAACGTACCAGAATCCCGTTCTGGTCTTGAATGCATAATCTGCAATGAAGATGTAATTGGCCGATGATAGCCGGCTCCCATCAATACTGTAGATCTGCCACTCGCCATTTGGGAGCCTGATTTTGAAATACAGACCGTTGAGCGAAACGCTGATCTTGTTCACGCAGGCATCCAGCACCGCCGTTTGCGTGAATTCGCAGTCTGCACCGCCGTATCTTCTTTCACAGCTGCGTATGAAATAATAGAGCGAATCGTTTTTATAGGCACAGATCACCGGAAAGAACTCGGAGGTTTGGGACATGTAATCGTAGTTTTCCTTATTCACCTTCAGCGGAAAAAGGTAGTTGAAGACTAAGGAATCGTATGCCACCGGCAGTAAGGTTTGTGTTGTGTGAGTGATCAGTCCCGTTTTCCCTTTTTGGTAAAGCAGGAAGTAATTATTCAGCGTCGGATGCCGCACAACCGAATCATAGACCGGCGGAAGCACAACGGCTTTCTGTTCCGTTTTCCGTTGCCCGTTGAGATAGGTGGTTTCATGAAAATTGTTCAGAAAACCAATCGGACGGCTTGTTTCGCTGTTGTCCTGATAAATGTAGAGCTGATTCTCATAATGGCCCTCCATTCTATAGTGAAACCCGGACTTTCCGGTATAAATTAGCTCTTTGGAACCCAGTAACTGGTCGTATTTATATACAAAAGACTCAGAACCCGAGTAGGTCACAATGAAAGGCATGTGTTGGTTGGGCAGCTCAACTTTTTCCCATTCCCTGTCGAAAATAGCGCGCCCTTCTCTGTTGAGAATGCCGTAACTGGTACCTGATCGATACCGGATGAAATGATTGATCTTCCCGGACTCGAAGAAAACTTCATCGTATACAGGTGGAATGACCGTTTTTAAAATAGTTTTCGACTTCAGATCCCTGGTTGTAATGATACAGCCATGCTTCCCGCCTGAAACGGTATCGTCCATGGTGTGCTTGTGCGTATAGCCCAAATCACTGTAAAAAATGCGAGACTGCTCCAACTGGTTTTTGATTCGGTGCCGGATCTCTTTTCGGATCTCTTCCGGAGTGTGAGTTCTTGGTTTTCTCACAGCGGTTCCCGTCGAATCAGCAATAGTTCTCAGGAAATCCATCATCAGTTCGGTTGTCTGTTCCCCAAGGTCCGTATTCAGCTCATCTTCGAAAGGTAGGTAATAGTCTTTTAATTCGTTTGGTTTCAGTGCGCGCTTTTCAGTGAATGTTAGGTCGAAACTGTAGCTCGATGCCAGATTTTTCCCCGGAAATACCTGCAGCAAATCGGATTCGCCAACGTAGTAGTCGCATTGCGCAGCAGGAAGACACTCATAGTGTCCTTTTTCATCGAACGATAGAAACCCGCAAAGGCTTTTCATACCGGATTGCATCAGGATAAAGTAGCTCTGTTCGATCAGGATGCTATCGTAAGCAACTGGTGTGTAATCGGCCACGGTTAAGGGTGAATCCAGATAAAGCAGTTTGAATTTTCCGTTTTGTTTCACCCTGAACAAACCGCTTTTTTGCACTTGTTCGATTGACTCGTAAATAAAAGGTGTCACTTCTTTTCCTTCAGCGGTGAGGAAAGCACAGCGGTCGTTCTTCCTGGCATAGTACTTCACCTCCTGGACATATCCAAGGCGGTCGATATAATCGTATTCGCACGGGATTGTATAAGTCATTGCCTTGAACACGCCGAATTTGCCGTTTCGTTTCACAATCAGTTCCTGAAACTGGTTATAAGAGATCATTATGTCGTGACCGGAAGTATCGAGATCATCGTAGGCTGTAGTCTCATAGATCGCATCGAACACATCCGGAAACAACAGTTCCGCCTTTTCGTTCGTAAGAATATAATGGTTACCGATTTTCATAAAAAACGCCCGTTCCGTTTGCGCTGTCAATGGCAAAAACAAGCCGCTTAGCAGAAAAGTGAGCAGGAAACGATTACAGGAAAGGTGAAGCTTTAACATGATTTACCTGGGTTTGATTGTCAAAAATAAGGTAAAAACAGTATCAGAAGGGAAATAAAAATGAAAGCAAAGCCCACCGCGTTCGCTTAAGCTACAGCGGTAGCGAAACGAGAATGATGTAAAAGCAAAAAGCATCGCTGAAGTGATGCTTTTTCTTTTCGTGACCCCGGAGGGATTCTAACCCCCGACCGCTGGAGCCGAAATCCAGTGCTCTATACAGCTGAGCTACGGAGCCTTGTGGCGAGTAACTCAAATCCCTGAAAGGGAGGTTGAGTTATGTAGCCTTTTTGACTGATAAATTCAATCTCACCCCAAAATTAGTTCCTTTTTTCACTTCTCTTGCGATTTTTCCAATAATTTTGAAGAGTATGCGTTTATACACCAAAACAAATTTCATGCGGAATCTTCTTTTAGTAGCTTTATTGGGCTTTTCTTTCCCTGTATTTTCTCAACTCGGAACAGGTGAGTGGAGAATGCATGTAGCTGCAGCACAAGCTGTTGATGTGGCTTATGGAGACGGACTCGCCATGGCTGCATTGAAAACCGGAGTAATTGAATACGATCAGGCGGCCGGTGAAACTAAGATTTACAATGACCTGAATGGCCTTTCGGATATTTTGGTATCCTGTATTTCCTATGATTCGGGAACAAAATCTTTTTTCATCGGATACGATAACGGGAATATTGATCAGCTTTATTCGGATGGAAGCATTGTCAATATTCCGGCGGTTAAATTGGCTCAAATAACAGGGAACAAACGCATCAATAGTTTTACATCCAGAAATGGGAAGGTGTTTGCTGCTACGGGCTTTGCAATTATTGTTCTGGACCCGGTAAAGCATGAAGTAAAGGATACTTACAATCCCTTTGTATCTCCTAAGAATTATCGATCGGTTTTATTCTTGAATGATTCTATTTATGCGCTGCATAACGATGGAATGATAAAAGCTTTTGAGAACAATCAGCTTTTGGGAAATCCCAATAACTGGACGGTGGATACGCGTGTGGATGTGCCGGCTTTGGATGTCATTTACCAGGAAGCCGCAATCTATAATAATGAGTTTTATATCCTGGCTAAAAAGGAAGCTTATGGCGGCGATTCCATTATGAAGGTTACTTCAGGTGGTTTGCAGGAGTTTATCGGTCACCAGTTCAACATGGAAATCCTAAACTTCCAGCTTGTCAATAACAAGTTTGGGGTGAGCTTCTCGGATTCTTATATTCTTTTTAATGATGATTTGTCGATCTTTTTTGGGATTCCCCCTTATTCAAATCCTGCACCGGATATTCGCTCGGTGGACTATGATGGAACTAATTATTGGATTGCGGATTATAAGAACGGTTTGGTACGATTTGATCCATTTGGAAACGCAAAGGTTATTTCTAAAGAAGGTCCGCCAAAAAATGATTTTTTCAGTATCAATGGAAATGAGGGTAAAATTGTTGTAACAGGTGGTACAATTGACCGGGTCGTTTTGAGTTTCAGTCTTTCAGGAGCTTATACTATGCAAGATGAGACATGGAATTTATATGATAAATTGAACCAGCCAAGTGTTTGGGGAAGTGGTGTTTGGGATATTGGAACTGCTGCTATTAACCCCAAAAATTTGGAGGAAGTTGCTTTCGGTGGATATTGTACGAATGGTTTGAGTATTGCCAACGGCTCAGCGATTACCCAGGTTTATGGCGCTTCAAATTCAATCCTGGAAAATACTACGCTGGGTAATAATATGACATGTATTACCGGTTTGGAATACGATGATGACGGGAACCTGTGGATTGTGAATGGTTTTGCTAACAAGCCTTTAAAGGTTCGGACTGCGGACGGGAGTTGGTATGCAATGTCTACAAACTCAATCGTTTCAGGATTGTATGCATCTGAATTGGCAATAGATTATAACGGCAACAAATGGGTCGGGATTTATGGTAAAGGATTGATGGGATACAAGGACAATGGAACGATTTCAAATACTTCGGATGATATCATTAAAGTGATACAAACCGGTGCCGGATCCGGTAACCTGCCATCTGAAACTGTGACAGCAGTAGCGGTGGATTTTGATAATGAAGTATGGATCGGTACAGATAACGGACTTGCGGTTTTGTATAACAGTGACGGAATTTTTTCTGCCGCCGGGACAACGGATGTTTCACGAATCTTAGTAACCTATGATGGGAATGTGGAAATGCTCCTTGGAAATTCATTTATCTCGGACATTGAAATTGATGGAGGTAACAGAAAATGGATCGGAACGCAAGAGTCGGGGGTGTTTTTAGTTTCGGCTGACGGGCAGGAAGTGCTTGCAAATTTCAATAAGGACAATTCCCCGATGATTTCAAACCTGGTTTTGGATATGGAATTTAATCATCTTACGGGAGAACTATTTATCATCACCGATAACGGAATGGTTTCCTACCGTACGGACGCAACTTATGAAGATCCGGATTACTCTTCAACCATTGTTTTTCCTAATCCTGTGAAACCTGATTTTTTCGGACCGATTACCATTCAGGGAATCAAATACGGAAGTGATGTGAGAATTACAGATGCTGCCGGAAACCTGGTGTACAAAACAACTTCAAATGGCGGAACTGCAACCTGGAACGGTAAAAGAATGACCGGTGAAGAGGTGAGTTCGGGGGTTTATTTCATTTGGACAGCTCCGGTAGAAGGAAAAGGAAAGAAAGTAGGTAAAGTAGTCGTAATCCGATGAAAATCAATGATAAAGCGATTGTTTTATCCCGCTTACCTTATTCTGAAACCAGTTTGATCGTAAATCTCTTTACATTCGAATCAGGGCTTCAAACATTTTTATTTCAGGGTGCCAAAAAGAAAAAGGGTTTGATCTTGTTCCCCATGGAATTAGTGGAAATTACCTATTACAAACGCAATGATAGTAGCTTATTGAAGCTAACGGAAATGCAGAGTCTGGAACCTTTGCATCACCTGTTGGATAATCCGTTAAAGTCGAGTATTGCCTTTTTTGTTTCTGAATTAATGATGATTTGTCTTCGGGATAATCACCAGGATAAAAGGCTCTTTCAATTTTTAAGTGAGGAAATCCATTGGCTGAATCTGAGTGAAGAACTCAGCAATTACCTGATTTGGTTTTTGGCACAGGTTAGCAAGCTGGAAGGTTTTCAGCCGGAAATCCAAAGTAATCCTCCACGTTATTTTGAATTGCAGGAGGGAAAATTCACCAACGAGCTGCCATTTTTCCCGGCATACCTGGAAGAATCATGGCTCCATTGGCTCGCAGATAGCCTGCAATACGATAAAACGGATTTCCTATCACTCACTATTCCGAAAGAAGAACGCGTGAAACTGATTGATGCCTGGCTGGAATACTATCAGTTCCACGTAAGCGGTATGCGAAAAATGAAATCATTGGAGGTGATCCGGACAGTTTTTAGTTAGTAGGGGCGAAAAATTTTTCACCCTACTGGCTAATTCTAATTTAATTTCCGCTCAATCTCCTTCAAATTCTCCATTTTTTTTGTAGCCAGGAATCCGTTGATATCATCAAAATGCGTTTTCACCCGTTTGTTTCCGAACTCATATACTTTGGTCACCAGCCCATCCAGGAAATCCCTGTCGTGCGAAACCAAAACAAGTGTTCCGTCAAAGGCATTCAGAGCGTCCTTGATAATGTCCTTCGTTTTCATGTCCAAATGATTCGTCGGCTCATCGAGAATCAGCAAGTTGACTGGCTCAAGTAACAATTTAATTAGAGCTAAACGTGTTTTTTCCCCTCCTGAGAGCACTTTTACCTTTTTGGTAGAAGAATCCCCGCCAAACATAAATGCACCCAGCAAATCCTTTATTTTGGTGCGTACATCACCTTCGGCAATCCGGTCAATGGTTTCGAAAATCGTTAATTCTTCATCCAATAGGGAAGCTTGATTTTGCGCAAAATACCCGATTTGGGTGTTGTGGCCCAGTTCCAGGTTTCCCTCAAACCCGATTTCTTTCATGATTGCTTTGACCAAAGTGGATTTCCCTTCACCGTTTCTTCCTACAAAAGCTACTTTTTCTCCCCGTTCAATGGTTACATTCACATCCTGGAATACCACATGATTGTCGTATTTCTTGCTAAGGTCTGTAATAACAACCGGGTAGGAACCGGAGCGTGGAGCAGGAGGGAACTTTAAACGCAAAGCCGAGTTGTCTACTTCATCTACTTCAATGATGTCCAGTTTTTCCAGCATTTTCACACGCGACTGAACCTGAAGTGTCTTGGAGTAGGTTCCTTTAAAACGCTCAATGAATTCGGTAGTTTCCGCTATGAATTTTTGTTGCTCCTCGTATTGTTTTTGTTGTTGGGTTCTGCGCTCTTTACGTAATTCCAGGTAATGCGAATATTTTGCCTTGTAATCGTAGATACGGCCCATCGTTACTTCAATCGTGCGATTAGTAATTGCATCTACAAATGCCCGGTCATGCGATATAACTACCACAGCTTTTGCACTATTTACCAGGAAATCTTCCAACCATTGGATCGATTCAATGTCCATGTGGTTGGTAGGCTCATCCAGTAGGATCAGATCCGGTTTTTGAAGCAGGATTTTCGCCAGTTCGATACGCATTCTCCATCCGCCGCTAAATTCAGAAGTTGATCGGGTGAAATCCTCTCGTTCAAATCCCATTCCTTTTAAAACTTTTTCTACTTCTCCATCGTAATTGATTTCTTCGATGGAGTAGAATTTTTCGCTTAATTCGGAAACGCGTTCTATGAGTTTCATATAGTCATCCGAATCGTAATCCGTACGAACTGTCAGTTCCTGGTTCAAGGCCTCAATTTCATCCCGCATAGCGAAGATAGTAGCGAAAGCTTTACTTGTTTCTTCGAAAACCGTGCAATTGTCTTCAGTTAGTAAGTGTTGTGGCAAATAAGCAATAACTGCGTCTTTGGGAGCAGAAACACCTCCTTTGGTTGCTTTGTTCACACCCGCAAGAATCTTCAGTAAAGTAGATTTTCCTGCACCGTTTTTCCCCATTAGTGCGATCTTATCCGTGTCATTTATCACGAAAGAAACATCGCTGAATAAAACTTTACCGCTGAATTCTACCGTTACATTGTCTACTGAAATCATATTTTCTCTTTGTGATGAAGCGTCCACTAGTGGACTGCTCTGTCAGATTTTGGAGGTGCAAAGGTACTGACAACTTTGGAATTCAGGGAATTTCAAGCCACAAAAAAAGGTTACTCATTTAAAGTAACCTCTCGCAAGAATTAAGTAGTAGTAGTTAAACGAGGAAAATAACTGCCATATCAACTAACACTGTGACAATGAATGCGTTCAATATCCATCTCATAGGAGCCACAGCTAAAAGTAAACTTAGCGTTGTCATAGTTGGAATTACTACAATGATCAGAGACCATGTATGGAGTGCTGCTCCGTAACTCATAGTTACGCCGCCTAAACATCCTATAATTAGCAACGAGATTGCAATAACTCCAAATCGGTATTCGTTTGCGAGGTTTTCGAATTTCATCCAGGTACTTTCTTTTATTTCCTGAGTTTTCATAACTTCTTCATTTTGATAGATCAAAGTTCGGAATGATTGAAAGGAACTAAAATGAGCCAAATCACAAAAAAACTTGATTTATGTCAACTTTTGATTGACTTGCTTATATTTGATTTAACAATAAGAGTAAAATTAGGTTATGAAGAAGGTAAAATTTATGTTATTGTTGGCAACTGTCGGGTTGTTTGCAAGTAATTCACAGGCCCAGGGCTTTGGTGGAAGCGGAAGCAAGTATTTGCAGTTAGGTTTAGGTATAAACCAGCATTACTCCATGTATTCGGATTATGACAGGACTTACAACACGAATTATGGGGCATTAAACTTACAAATGGAGTTTGGGGTCCATAAATATGTAGGTTTGGGCTTCATGGTAGGAGCTCAGGTTGCTGTTAGAGGATCGGGTTATTATTACGGGGGAGTTTATGCTCCGGGTTATTATGCTCCTTCATCTTCCCCATACCGTCATTTTGGGGTTCCGATTGGTTTTATTGCGAATTTCCACTTTCTGCAGTTGATTGCAGATAAAGCCGGAAAATCCTTTGCTGACAAAATGGATGTTTATGGAGGTCTGAATATCGGGAGTGGTCCTGTGTTCAGAAGTGTACGTGAAAAGTACAAAGATGAAGTGTACTACGATTCTCATGTAGGAGCACTTTTCTTTTTTGGTCCTCATGTCGGGTTCCGCTATTTCCCTAGTGAAAAAGTTGGGGTTTATGCTGAAGCCGGATATGGAAAATCATTAATAACCGGTGGTGTAATTTTCAAATTGTAATTCTTACAACGGGATAAAAAAAGTAGGGGGCGGAAAATTTTCCGCCCCCTACTTTTTTATGTAAACATGTGTTTATTACATCTTAATAAATGATTCGGAATACTTCTCACCATTCTTGGTTTGGATCACTAAGAAATAGCGGCCGCTGGCTAACCCTGTCAATGAAATTTTTGAATCTTTCTTCTGAGTTTCAAAAACCTGTTCACCCAATTGTGTATAAATCCGGACACTTGAAGCATCTAACAGATCATAGTTCTCAATAGTCAGGTAATCCGTTGATGGGTTAGGGTATAAAGCAATCTTTTTACCGTCAACTTCCAACAGACTCAAAGGATGTGATCCTTCAACAACAGTTAAGGGCTGATTGATGGAAGGATTGTTTACCTGATCAATGTGTCCTGATGGCCATTTGATCATAATGGAATCAATTACTGTTGCAGTTCCGATTCCAAAATGCGCGTTCAATGTATTCATGTATCTGAACCCGTCTCCACTTCTGATATCACGGATTTGTTTGCCCCATGCACCGTAAATCTCCACACGTGCACCGATTCCATTTGAATTACTTTCTATTCCCTGAAGGTTAATCGTAATCCAGTTGTTGTCATTTTTATCACTCATGTAAACCGTATTCCCATTTCGAATATCCAGGAATCCGTCATTGTTTAAATCACCGATAGCCCCATTGGAAAATGCATAAACCATCGGGAAAAAGGTCATGTCGCCGTTACCGAACATGATTTTATTTCCTCCGCCAAGCACGTCTGTAAAGCCGTCGTTGTCAAAGTCGAAAGAAACGTGTTCGATATTTAAACTTGGATTTGTATCCCATCCGGAACCGGCAGTAACATCTGAAAACGTTCCGTTCCCGTTGTTTTTCATTATTTTATGAGGACCATCATCAGTAGAACTCGCACCGATTACAGCATCCATCCATCCGTCATTGTTATAATCATTCCAGGCAGAAGACCATGTTTGAAGAGGATCAGCCATATTCGAAGCCGCTGAAACATCTGTAAAAGTTCCGTCGCCATTATTTCTGTGCAACTCGTTGATCTTTGCCGTAGAAGCTCCACCGCGACATTTTGCAATAAAAAGATCCTGATCCCCGTCATTGTCATAATCTGTCCAGATCGAACCGTAATTTCCACCTTCCGGGTGATCTCCCAATCCTCCCTGGTAGAATGTAAGATTCCCGCTTCCATCGTTCAGGTAATAAACGTTCGGATCAATATCGTGGCAAGAAAATGCATCCAGGTTACCATCATTGTTGATGTCAACAAAATTGGTTCGTTGACAGAATACATATTCGGTCCCGGAAACCTCTGTATAAGCTGTTCCGGTTGCATTTGCTTTCATAAATGTTACTCCGTTACCACTTCCGTAAAGCATATCGTTGAATCCGTTTTTATCGATATCACCGATAGCCATACTCCAAGATGGTTGGAACATAGTCGTTGTTGTTGGAATATTGGCAGTAACAAAAGCACCGCTGATTTGCTGATATAGAATTTGAACACTGGAAGCGGATACCGTTACAATATCATCTAAAAAATCTCCGTTCATATCCGTAACAGCCAAACCATAGGATCCGCTAATTGCAGGGAAAGTATTCGCTGTAAATGTAATCGGGGGAGTAGGAGGAACCACAATAGGGCTTTCTGTAAGCTCAAAACTAAAACCTACAGACGTCCAACGATTATCAAATGCAATCGTATAGGTTGTCCCGCTCGTTACATTAAAACTGGCTGTTGATGTTAAACCGCTTCCACCGTCATCATCTCCGGAAACACATGTAAGCGCACCGCAAACACCGGAATAAACGTGAAAACGGGTGTCGGCTCCGGCACTTGCTGCCAAATCGGTTGTCAAGGTAACTGTGTAGTTAGCAGTTGGAGTGTAGGTGTACCATTCTCCGGCGGTTTGACCCGTTCCGTTTGTTGCACAAATTACGGTTGGAACATCTGTCCCGTCGACAGCACTTACAACGTAAGTCCCTGCTGTAATCGGAACTGCCGTTGCGCAGGTATTTTGTGCTTGAGAAAGCACAGGCATTCCAAGTAAAAGAAAAAGGGTAAAATTAATTTTCATAGCATTGGTTTTTTAAAATTTATAAAT
>CAMPIU010000055.1 GCA_946886545.1 uncultured Flavobacteriales bacterium
ATATAACTTAAGAACGTGCGTAACGTCGTCTACGCAAGTAGAATAATAAAATTGCTAATAAAATAATGAAAGATGAAGGCAGAACAATGTTGATGAGCATGTATTTGGTCCGCTGATCTTTTACTTTTTCTTTGTCAATCGGATGGATATCAATTTGTTTGCTTCGGATATCTAATACCGAATTGTCTCCCATCATATAATCTACCATGTTTTGGAAAAATTCCTGATTTCCATAAATCAATGGCTGCATACGCATTTGTGCCATTACTTCATCGTAACGTAAGTTGTTGAATGAGATCGGTCGGTACATCATCTTTCCTGTCTTATTCGGCATGGAGTCGTAATAATTGGCAATGAAAGATCCGTTTGCTACAACCATTACTTTTCCTTCTTCCGTACTTCTTGTTATAAATCCGGATTCTTTGTTTTTTGCAAACTCATCGATCAAACGGTTTTTAAAGTGGGAATCGAATCTTCCTTCAGATAAGCCTGCAATGCAGATTTTATTTCTTTCTGAGGTTGGGTTATCAGCCAAAACGGGAACTTTTCCATAATTCATCGGCATCGCGAGGCTGATGAGTGGTGCCATCCCTGTGACACGAGAATTGGTTGAGCTGGTCAGAACCGGAGATACCAGCCTGGTTTCACCCGGAATCAATTGGATCTGTGAAGCGTAACGAAGCATAACCGGTTCAATATTCCGAGCAATCGGATGCTTGGTTGGTGTTGCGGCAACATAGAAGAACCATGGCAACAAGCTTTGTTTTGCAAATGGGGTTTGAATAGGTGCGCATCGCACATCCATCACATAATTGTCATTGGTCTTGATCCCGTAATCAAAAAGCATTTTATCCAGGCCAAGCTCTGTTCTTATCGTACTAACCATTCCGGTTCGGTTCAGGGAATCTTGCGGAAAAGTGAGTTTATCAAAGAAACACATCAATCTTCCGCCGCGCATGACAAACTGATCCAGAATGTAAAGATCTTTATCCGAGTAACTTGTTCTCGGTCTTGCAATAATTGCTCCTGTGAAGCCATCCAGTGCTCTTAATGAATCGTTTAAGGTAAGATCTTCAACGGAATAATAAGGCTCCAGCAATGAGCGTACCCGCTGTGTTTCTGCAAAACGCAATTCTCCGTGTCCGCCGATGAAAGCAATACGTGGTTTTTGTTTTTGGATCGTTCTCCTTAATGCTGAAATCAACATGTATTCCAGGTTGTTGATCGAGTTTTGAATCGTCGTTTCAGAAAATTCTTTGGACAATTGCATCGGCTGTCCTTGTGGAGAACCTGGTAATAGCTGAATATAATTTTTGGTGAAACCCTCGTATTCGATTTCTGCTCCGGGCCAAAGTGTCATTTGTGTTTGAGAACCGTCTTTCTGGTAAACGATTTCCAACGGAATTATTCCGTTTCCTTTATTGTAAAGGATTTGAAACAAACTGTTTTGTTCTGCTTCAGTTCCTTCTAATGGGTCGATGAATTCATATTCAATGCGATTGCCTGCAATTTCCTTGAATTCGGCTAACTTGTCTTCAATGGCATTTCTGAATCGTTTGATCTCTGCCGGAAGTTTTCCTTCCAGGTAGATCTTCAGGTACAAACGGTTTACTTTATTGTTTTTCTTACCGTCTTCTCTCATTTTATCAAGAAATTCGATTGATCCGGATGAAAGCGAGTAACGCTCATCTTCCGTCATATCGATCCTGGAGTAAACGAAGGTTCCGATAATATTCAGAAATACTACCACACCTACAATGATCCCTAATAAAATCCAGTTGTAGAATTTTTTTATTTTGCCATTACTTTCAGCCATCGGATTAACGTTTCAAGGATTTAACAACTGTAAGGGTTGCAGCTAAGAAAATTGCAATCATCCCGAAAAAATAAATAAGGTCGCTTGTGTCGATTACCCCTTTTTTGATACTTGCATAATGAGACCATAATCCTAAGTATTGAAATACAAAGTCAAAATCGCCCATGAGGTTAAAGGAGCCAAGTTGGTCAAAACCATCATAGAACAACCAGCAAAGGAACATAGCTATAATAAATGAGACAATTTGATTACTGGTAATTGCAGAAGAAAAGATTCCGATTGCTATTAGCGAAGAGCCAAGTAAAACCAATCCGAGATAGGATGTGAAAGTAGCACCTTCATCTATAACTGTTTTAGCTACTCCGTCTTCGTCGAAAGCATCGGCACCTAAGCTAACCATGCTGTAGTAATAAATCAATGTCGGGAGAAGTGAAATCAGTAACAAAGTGACACCAGCCAAATATTTAGCGGCAATAATCTGGAAATCAGTAATTGGCCGGGTGAAAAGCAGTTCGATTGTTCCGGTTTTTCGTTCTTCGGCGATCATACGCATGGTAATCGCAGGGATTAACACGCATAGAACGTAGGGTGCAACATTGAAAAAAGGAATCATATCCGCTTCTTCTCCTTCCAGTAAATTTGAAGGGCCGCTGACAAGCCAAAGCATTATTCCAGTAAACACCAAGAAAATGACGATGAAAATATATCCAATAACTGAGCCTAAAAAACTCCTAATCTCTTTCCAGTAAAGTGCTTTCATATCTAATTAACTTCGGCAAAAATAAGAACAATATTGAGAATCTGTCTAAATTCTATTCACTTCCGTGAATCGTTATCGTCCGCCATGACGGACTCCTGTTTTGAGTAGCTATAAACGTTTAATCTGCGAGATGGTTGGGTGTAAAGGAACCGTCTTCAAAATAGGCGTCTACACTCCATGCTTCCGGTTTTCCACCAAACCATGGTTTAATGGTGGACCAAACTCCTCCGAATAAATCTGAGTCCCGGTAGTTGTTTAACGCATTTTCATCTTTCCAGTTACTATATGTGAAAATAATGTTTGGGTGATGAATGTCTTGCAGCAACCTCATTCCATAACAATTTTCGAAATTACTTACTCGGGTGTTTATCGTATCGAAGTATGCAAGAAAGTCTTTCACCTTTTCTTCCTGAAATGTCAGTTTAACAATTCGTGTAAGCATGTTTTTTGTTTTTTACTGGTATAGTTCAAAATTGGGTTTAAGTGTTTGAATCTTTCTAATTCTTTGACCCCATTGAATTTTGTTTTGATTTCAAAACAGCGAATCAATTGTTTTTGCAGATCCTCGCGGTGTAAACTCAATACGGACCAGGTCGTGAATACGCAGTCCGAAAAGTGAATCTGCTCCGCCGCCATTTCCTGTTGCACCTTTGTTTATGGCAATTTCCAACAAGTTGTTGTCGTTGAAAAAAGCTAATCTTTCTCCGGGAGCAACGTCGTTGTAGGTACTCGAAATTTCGTCGATGTAATATTCACGTTTTCTAAACAGGATCGTAAACGGTGCGTCTTCAAATCTACCAAAGATTTCTTTGGTGATATTCGTGATGGCATTTCCGTAATGATCAATGTGGACGATTGAACCCTTAATTAAATTTTCCTCGATAACAGCATTCACTGTATGAGCAACCCGCCAGGAAGTTTCCTCGGATCCGATATCATTTAGCGATTCACCTGAAAGAATACGAACTGCTGTAGGAACAAAAATATTTTTTACAGGAAAACGAAGTCCTTTCGGATTTGAAAGCACATTGTCAATTCTCCAAAAACCTTCCGGTTTGTCTTCTTTTAAGATCAGGGCGAAAATTCCGTTGTCGTTTGAAATGAAATAATGTCCTTTGAAAAGCATGATACTCGGATAAGCGCCATTACTCGAATTAATGATGGGTTCGCTATCGACTCCGATAATGTGGATGGTTCCTTCCGGGAATTCATGGAACGATGCCTGGATGTAATAGCTTGCATCCGCAATGTCAAACGGACGTACCTGATGAGTTATATCGACAATAGAAACTTGGGGGACCAATTTGAATAAATTTCCCTTTAGAACTGCTACATAGTAGTCAGTCAATCCCATATCAGTTGTCAAAGTGATAATTCCCATTTGATAAACCTGTCTGTATCCGTTGAAAAATTAATTAAATTTGTTTCAAAAATACGGGTTAATAATACAACCGGAACTTACAAACAAAAGATTTATTCACATTGACAGAGAAGAAAATTGAAATAAACGGGGCCAATGTTGCTGAATTATTTGGAGTTAACAATTCAAATCTGAAGCACATCCGGTCTTTTTTTCCAAAATTAAAGATCAATTCTCGTGGAAACGAGTTGACAATTGTTGGAGATCCTGAAGTGATGGAGGAATTTGAACGCAAGTTTGAATTGATCCTGGCTCATTTTAACCAATACAATATCTTAACGGAGAATAACATCGACAATCTCATGCTGGATGATGGTTCTGCCATGCTTTCTTCTGACGGAACCGAAACATTGGTTCACGGAAACGGCGGAGTTAAGATCAAGGCGAAAACATTGAATCAGCGAAGATTGGTTCAGGCGGTTAATAAAAGTGATATGGTTTTTGCGGTCGGTCCGGCCGGAACAGGAAAAACTTACACGGCTGTCGCTTTAGCAGTGCGCGCCTTGAAAGCAAAGGAAGTGAAGCGAATTGTGCTTACAAGACCTGCAGTGGAAGCCGGAGAAAACCTGGGGTTCCTTCCGGGAGATTTGAAGGAAAAACTCGATCCGTATTTAATGCCTTTGTATGATGCGCTTCGCGACATGATTCCACCGGAAAAATTGGCTGACATGATTGAGTTCGGGATTATTGAGATTGCTCCCCTGGCATTTATGCGTGGTAGAACTTTGGATAAAGCATTCGTTATTCTGGATGAAGCACAAAACGCAACAGTGATGCAAATGAAGATGTTCCTGACACGTATGGGGCAGACTGCACAATTTGTGATCACAGGAGATATGTCTCAGGTAGATTTACCGCATCGTCAAAAATCCGGTTTAGCTTATGCGCTGGATATTTTAAATGAGGTGGAGGAAATAGAAATTATTCGCCTGACTCAAAGTGATGTGATCCGGCATTCATTGGTAAAACGAATCATTGATGCGTTTGATAAAGCGGAAGCAATTGAGAAAGCCAAGCGATTTGAAAAGGAGGCAGAAGCAGCCTTGCGGTCGCCGCGGACTGCAGAAGAGGAAGAGTCAAAATCAAAACCAAGAAGAAAATAACAAGTTCCAAATTTGTAAATTATGTTGAACGAAACAATTACGAGTACCAATTTTAAATTTCCCAAACAAACCAATGTTTATAGAGGAAAGGTACGTGAAGTCTACACCATTGACAATGATATCATGGTGATGGTTGCCACTGACCGGATTTCTGCTTTCGACCACATTTTACCAAAAGGCATACCATTTAAAGGCCAGGTTCTTAACCAGGTTGCTACCATGTTCTTAGAGGCTACTCGTGACATTGTACCAAACTGGTTAATCGGAACGCCGGATCCTTCTGTTGCTGTCGGTTACGCTTGTGAGCCGGTGCGCGTTGAAATGGTTATTCGTGGTTATCTGGCTGGTCACTCTGCACGGGAATATGCTTTGGGGAAAAGAGTTTTATGTGGTGTGGCACTTCCGGAAGGAATGAAGGAGAACGACCGTTTTCCGGAACCTATTATTACTCCTGCAACCAAAGCTGATGAGGGACACGATGAGGACATTTCCCGGGAAGATATTTTGAAGAAAGGAATTGTTCCTCAGGATATTTATGAGAAAATGGAAGCCTATACCCGTGCTTTGTTTCAAAGAGGAACAGAAATGGCGGCTGAAAGAGGTTTGATCCTGGTGGATACGAAATATGAATTCGGGATTAGAAATGGGGAAGTCATTTTAATTGACGAGATCCACACACCTGATTCGTCCCGTTATTTTTATGCGGAAGGTTACGATGAACGCCAGGCGAAAGGGGAGAACCAGCGCCAGCTTTCAAAAGAATTTGTACGTCAATGGTTGATAGAAAATGGATTTCAGGGTTTGGAAGGCCAGGTAATGCCTGATATGCCTGATTCGTTTGTAGAAACAATCACTGATCGCTACATTGAACTTTATGAGAAAATTACAGGGAATTCCTTTGTGAAAGGTGATACTTCCAATATCAATAAGCGCATTGAAACGAATGTGGCGATTTTCCTGATGGAGAAGGGAATTATTTAGATGTTAAGATATGAGGACTCCAGGATATTAAGACTTTGATCAATGTTTCTAGTCTTAATATCCTAAAACCTTAAAAATCCGCTAAGTAATTTTCTTTTCAAAATGGATTTGTACATAGAACTCTGAACGTTTACTTTACGAACGGACAAAGTCTTAATATCCTAAAGTCTTAAAGTCCTAATATCTAAGTTGGACTCTGCTTTGCAATAATTTTCCAGAATAACTTTGGGAAGAAGCGCTTCAACGTGACTGCATTTATTTCTTTGTTGCCGATTAAGATCTCTTTTTTCTTTTTGTCTACTGCCTTTAAAAGAATGGAAACGCACTGGTCAACGGGCATTCCGGTTGCTTGGTTGTGGTCCATTTCTCCGTGGGCATTTCCGTCTTTCCCCAAAGCACTCATGGAGATCGGAGTGTTGATTTTCCCGGGGTAAGCAATTGTGACTGAAATATTGTTTTTGGCCTCTTCCAAAAGCAAGCTTTCGAAAAACCCCTGGATAGCGTGTTTACTTGCGCTGTATGCAGATCGCAGATAAAAGCCGAATTTACCGGCAATACTTGAAACGGCAATGATGTGACCGGATTTCTGGGCCTGCATGATCGGGAGAACTGCTTTAGTCAGTGCAATCGTTCCGAAATAATTGATTTCCATGATTCTGCGGTCAACAGCAATAGAAGTTTCACTGGCTTCGGCACGCTGGCTTAAACCACCGCAATTATACAGGTAATCAATTCGTTTCATTTCTGTCAGGGCACGCTTCGCCAAATCAGGGAAATTAGCGGAGTGCTCCAGATCCAGTGGAATGATGAGGTGTTGTTCTGAATTCGGAAGGGAGTTTTTCAATTCCTGAAGTTTTTCTTCACTCCGACTTGAAAGGATTAATCTCAATCCATTTTGCGCCAGTTGTTTGCAAATTTCTTCACCTATTCCGGATGAGGCGCCTGTGATCCATGCTACTTGTTTCATCGTATCACGAAAATACATATTTAGATTTGAGCTGCAATTTTTCTTGGTAAATTGGAAAAACTTAGTATATTCGATACATACTGCTATCAATTGAAAAATTTAGAATCTGACTCTATATCCCAAGAAGTGATCACGTACTTTAAAGAGTTGCGTGTGAAACTTGCTTTTCGCATGTCGATCATGTTTTTGTGTATTTTCAGTATCCTTTCTTATACCCGTTATTTTGAATCAATGGAAAGCTTCAGTATGATGGCTGTTGCTATGGTAATCAGTGCTGTCTGTTTGCTTATCATGAAATCGAATAACAATAATTATTTATTGGTCTTTTATATTTATTCAATATGTGGTTACATTATCGTAGCCTTTTCTCTAATGGTTTATCACAGCAGAATCCATTTGGTTGATATGTTGTGGTTGATGACAGTGGTATTTCTGGCGTTTTTCACCTTGGGACGCAAATTGGGTTATGTGTTATTGTTTTTCTCCATAGGTGTTATCGGGATCTTTATTTTTCTTCACCTGGATAAGCAAATTCTAATACTAAAAGAGCTTACTATCTATCAAAAGATATCGCTGCTGATCGAAATGATAGGAGCATTTTCGTTAAACTTCTACTTGTTTTATTTGTTTTTGGAGCTGAATCGCTATTCTGAGATAAAACTATTGGAATCTTACGGTCAGGTAAAGGACCAGAACACAAAAATCCTATCGCAGAATGAAGAAAAAAACATGTTGGTTCGGGAGATCCATCACCGTGTAAAAAACAACCTGTAGATCGTAGTGAGTCTTCTCCGTATGCAAAGTCAGGAAGTTGACAATCCTGAACTCCGGGAATTGTTCCAGGAATCGATCAATCGGATAATGGCTATGTCATTGATTCACCAAAAGCTGTATCAAAACGATAATTTATCCCAGATCAGGATTGGCGATTATTTGGATGAATTGATTCACGAGATCATGAATCTGAGCTTCAGGGAACAAAGTGTCCAATACGAAATCAAAACAGAGGTGGGGAAGATTGGCTTGAAAACATTGATTCCGGTTGGGCTTTTGGTAAATGAACTGGTTTCCAATTCGTTGAAACATGCATTCGAAGATCGAACGAATGCCCGGATTCAGATTGAGATCCAAAAAGAAGGAGAAAATCGTTTGCGAATTATGTATTCCGATAATGGAGTTTGGAAACCACAGGTCGGGAATTCTTCTTTTGGATTGATTTTGATCGATACCCTGATCGAGCAATTGGAAGGCGCGAAGGAAGTATTGACAGAAGAAAGGGGAACGACCTATTCAATCAATGTTCTGAATCTGGAAGAAAGAGATATTTTGGCATAAAAAAAGTCCCGGCAGATTCTGTCGGGACTTTCAAAATTTCTTATGGCTTATAAATCATCAGGTAAATTCGCCTGTTTGTATGATTTAGCTTTTGGTTTTAATTTATCGATAAATACGACTCTGAATTTCTCGCCGTCAACAGTAAAAATCATTTCAGAAATACCGTTTGTTACAACCGGACTGGTTTTTTTTGCGTTGTAGAATTTCTTTTCCAACAGGTAATAAGTTCCATCGTCATATTGAAGAAATACGGAAACGACAGATCCGTTTTCTACTCTCGCTTTACCGCTTAAACATTCTGTACCTTCGGGTGTGAAAAAACTTACGATAACATTTCGGTGCATATCATCAGCAACCGTATAGGAGCCTCTTTTTGAGAAAGCCTCTTCCAGTTTCTTAAAACAGTCATCTTGGGCTGATGCGCTGAATCCTAATGTTAAGGTTAGAATGGCAAGTAGAATATTTTTCATAGTTGTTTTTGTGTTATGGAGCCAACTCCGATTTTCAAATATAACAAGTTTATCTAAAATGGTAACTGCACTCAATAATTATTTATTTTTGACAATCAATCCCATTTGGAAAGGCATGAAACAAATAGCAGACCATTTTAACGAAGCGCTCGAAATTTTGCAAAAATTTAACAGCGAAGAGAATCACCGATTGATTCAAAATGCAGGAAATTTAATGGTTTCGGCAATTAACTCGGGAAACAAAATAATTTCATGCGGAAACGGTGGTTCTATGTGTGATGCGATGCATTTTGCAGAAGAATTAACAGGCAGGTATCGGGACGACAGAAGAGCCATTCCTGCCTTAAGCATTTCTGATCCGTCGCACATCAGCTGCGTGGGAAATGATTACGGGTACGAATTTATTTTTTCGCGTTACCTGGAGGCGATCGGGCAAAACGGAGATGTACTGTTAGCCATTTCAACCTCAGGGAATTCAAAGAATGTGCTCCGGGCGATTGAGGTGGCCAAAGCAAAGGGGATGAAAATAGTTGGACTTACCGGTAAAGACGGAGGGCAAATGGCGGAACTTTGTGATGTAGAGATTCGTGCTCCTTTTTCTAACTATGCAGACAGGGCGCAAGAGATTCATATAAAAGTAATTCATACTTTGATTGATTTTATTGAACACCAATTGAATGCTTGATTTTCTAAAAAAGAATGCTCGAAAAACTGCTATTCTCTTAATCGTTAGTCTATTCACACTAAAGTTCACAGGGAAAATAACAGATGTTGTTCAAGGCAAATCAACTTGTGTTTGCTCATACGACGGGTACGGATATTACATGTATCTCACCCAGTTTTTCCAATACCGGAACCTTACCTTACAGCAAAACGAATTGCAGGCTGTACAGGATAAGTATTGTCAGGGAGTTTATGTATATCAGCTCAAAAAGATGGATAACGGAAATAATCTGGATATCTATCACATGGGACAGGCATATTTGCAATTACCGGCTTACACAATCGGTCATTTTTTTGCCAAAACATTGGGTTATCCCAAAGACGGTTTTAGCAAGCCATACCACATTACTTATTTATTGAACGCACTTTTTTTCATTTTGCTCGGGATTTATTTCCTGAATAAAATTCTCAAATTGTTCTTTTCGGATCAGGTAAGTGCTTTGTTACTGCTCATTATTTATTTCGGCACGAACTTTTGGGCTACGGCTATCCATGCTTATCAATTGCAGCATATCTATTTGTTTGCCTTAGTTGGCTTGCTTTTTTATTCTCTGTTGAAGTTTAAGGATTCCCAAAAGAAAAAACATTTAATTGTTGCAGCATTGACACTCGGGTTAATTTCCTCCATAAGACCAACACATGTTTTATTGGGATTGCTTCCACTATTGATGCTTAGAAAAGTGTATACAAGCAAATTGGCTTATTGGAAATCTCTTCTTTTATTCCCCGCAGCAGGTTTGCTTTTTAATTTACCTCAACTGTTTTATTGGAAGATTTTAGGTGGAAGCTGGTTCATTTTGAACATGCATGTGGAAGAAATCGTAATCGTGGACCCGCATATATTGGATTTTCTGTTCAGTTATAAAAAAGGCTGGCTTTTGTATTCTCCCGTGTTTTTATTGCTGATACCTGGTTTCATTCAACTCTACAAACGTCGAAAAGACTTGTTCTGGCCAATTTTTGGCTCCGCTTTATTGGCAATTTGGATCTTTGCTTCCTGGGAATGCTGGTGGTTTGCTGCTTCATTCGGTTCGAGGGCAATGGTTGATCTCTATCCACTATTGGTTTTACCTTTGGGTTTTGCCATCGTTTATCTTGGGAAAGCGAAATTAACTTCATGGGCAATGATGCTCTTCGTGTTTTTTACATTGGGATTATCTGTCTTTCAGTCGG
Organism: uncultured Flavobacteriales bacterium; assembly: GCA_946886545.1. The sequence continues at coordinate 10,749 of CAMPIU010000055.1, forward strand.
AACAGTTTTCAATCGGTTATTTACATCCGGACAGAATGACTAAGGCTCATTACTGGTACATTTTCGGTAAGCTTTCGATGCCACGTTATCAGGCGAACCGGCTGGAAATAGATCGTTCGGATGAGGATTGGCCGGATAAAATCAAGGCAGCGGAATTGGGATTCGGCAAAATAGAACAACTTACTTTTTGCGAGGTAAAGAACAGGAAAACTGCTTCGGATAGCAGTTCTTTGGTGGTTAAAAGATTTTTTTATCCTAAATTAAAAACGGATGAAACATTGTTTGATGTACAAATCATTTATCAGAATGAAGACAGTTTAAGTCCTGCAACAATACATTTTGAGACATTTAGCAATTACAATACTTACCATTGGAAAAACTATCCTTTGCTTACACAAAAGACAATAGGAGATAGGGATACCTTGAATCTTCGGTGTAACTTTCGTAGTATAAAT
>CAMPIU010000056.1 GCA_946886545.1 uncultured Flavobacteriales bacterium
GACCTATATCGGATTAATGGATAAAACCTTGATCACCGGTTTTAAAGAATAATCTCCCGTACCTTGAGTTACAATACTTTGCTCCGCATCAAAATCAAGCAACAACTCGTATGTGGTATTCGGAGCGAAATCAGTATTTAAATTGATCTTTAAACCGGATTGCTGTGCAGACGGAGTTGCCAATGGATAATACAAACTATCCACCATTACATTGTTTTCATCTCCAAGGATCATACGGAATTGGTTCAGATGTCCGGATGGTAAAACACCGACATTCACCAAAGTGGCAGAAACATCATTTTGTAAAGTCAACAAATCGTAGATTCCGGCATTTGTTGGAAGATTGATCCATCCCTGGCCATCATGGTTTACCTGCACCTGCAATACTTCCACATTAACCTGTTGGAAATCTCCTGGAGCATCAACCATTTTTACAGTCATTTTGCTGCTTCCTTTTTCCTTGTTACATCCGGTGGATAATAGGAATAAGCCTACTGAAGCAGCCGCTGCGATAAATAAAGTCTTCATAATTCTAGTTTTCCCCCTACCTTCTAAAATGTATGCCAAAACGGAAAACTGCTGATTTAGTTGATTTTAACTAATTCCAATAAGCGGATTATTTTCAAAATGAAAATTCTTTTTTCAAAAAGTAAAAAATGCAGTAATGATAATGTAACCCGATCTAAAAACATCCGCAGTTTCTATTTCCAATTCCATGAAAAATCACGACCTTTGCATCCCGATAGCTATCGGGATTACAAGGGGGGTACAGTGCGCTGTGTCCCCTAAACTGTTTATTCGGAATTATGGACCAGACACATTTTTTACAACTTTTCAAAAAACTCAAAGGGCTTGATCAAACAGCTGATTTATTGCAGCAGGCAGAGATCCGCATTCACTGGAAGGGATTGATCGGCTCTTCGAAATCAATTGCAGTAGCTTCCGTTTGTGAGCAAGTTCCGGGGAATCATTTATTCGTTTTGGAAGACAAGGAATCTGCCGCATATTTTCTCAACGACCTGGAACAATTGTACCCGGAGAATAAGCATATTTTATTTTACCCTGCTTCCTACCGAACTCCGTATCAATTAGAAGAAACAGATAATGCCAATGTAGTGGCACGGGCCGAAGTACTGGAAAAGATCAATACTGGAAAAAACACCTGGGTGGTTACTTATCCCCAAGCCTTATTCGAACGCGTTCCCACTCAGAAAAAGCTTTCTGAAAATACCATGAGAGTTGAGCGAGGAAAAACTTATTCCATTGATTTCTTCAACGAGCTGCTGTTGGAGTATGGATTTGAACGTGTTGATTTTGTTTATGAACCCGGTCAGTTTTCTATTCGCGGTGGAATTGTCGATATTTTCTCCTTTTCCAATGACCAGCCTTTCCGGGTGGAATTCTTTGGTGATGAGGTAGATTCGATCCGAACTTTTGATCCTGTTTCACAGTTATCGATCAATACGCATACGCATTTCTCAGTGGTTCCGAATGTACAGCGGCAATTGGTACTGAACGGAACCGGAACGTTTTTGGAATTTATAGGAAAGCAAACAACAATTTGGCTGGCATCGAACGATCTGGTTAAAGCAGCGTTGGAGAAGGATTATGAGAAGGCAGTAAAGGTATACGAAACCCTTCCAAAGAACACCATTAAGCACAGTTTGCCAAGTGAATTGTATATGCACCCTTCCGATTGGAAAGAACAAATACCGGTTCATTCGATTGTGGAAATCGGTCCGGAATATGCTTTCAAAGCTTCAGAAACAATTACCTTTGAAACCCTGCATCAGCCAACTTTCAATAAGGATTTCGACCTGTTGAAGGATGATCTGATTGCCCGAAAAAAAGCAGGATCCGAAAATCTGATCTTCTCCAATCAACCGAAACAAATTGAGCGCCTGTACCAAATATTTGAGGATATCGGTGCGGAGGTAGAATTCGAGCCCATGAATATTGCTTTGCACGAAGGGTTTATTATTCCGTCTTTGAAGTTGGTTTGTTATACCGATCACCAAATCTTTGAACGCTATCATCGTTTCAAATTAAAGGAAGGGTTCCGCCAGGCAAAGCAAGCATTAACTCTAAAAGAAATCTACAATCTTCAGAAAGGAGATTATGTTACTCATATTGATCATGGAGTAGGTCAGTTCTCCGGTTTGCAAACCATTGATGTCAATGGAAAACCCCAGGAAGCGATTCGTTTGGTTTATCGGGATGGCGATGTTTTGTATGTTAGCATTCACTCACTGCATCGCATTTCCAAATTCACCGGAAAAGACGGAGCAGCTCCGAAAATGAATAAACTTGGAACACAAGCTTGGGCAACCCTGAAGCAGAAGACGAAAAAACGCATCAAGGAACTGGCTTTCGATTTGATCCAACTATACGCAAAACGCAAATCTCAACCCGGTTTTGCGTTTTCTCCGGATACTTACCTGCAAAATGAGCTGGAAGCTTCTTTCATGTACGAGGACACTCCCGACCAGTTGAAAGCGACACAAGCGGTTAAAGAAGACATGGAAAAAGACACCCCAATGGACCGCCTGGTCTGTGGAGATGTTGGTTTCGGGAAAACGGAAATTGCTATGCGTGCGGCATTTAAAGCCGTTGCAGACAGCAAACAAGTAGCGGTTTTGGTTCCGACCACCATTTTGAGTCATCAACATGCACGAAGTTTTAAGGAACGTTTCAAGAATTTTCCCGCAAATGTGGATTACATCAATCGTTTCAAATCTGCCAAAGATATCACGGCGACCTTGAAAAAAGTAGAAAGCGGAGAGATCGATATTCTGGTTGGAACACACAAAATTGTCAGCGATAAGGTGAAATTCAAAGACCTTGGTTTGATCATTATCGACGAAGAACAAAAGTTCGGTGTAGCGGTGAAAGACAAACTGAAGACCTTAAAAACAACTGTCGACACACTAACTTTAACAGCAACTCCAATCCCGAGAACTTTGCAGTTTTCCCTGATGGGTGCCCGCGATCTGAGCATTATCAATACGCCGCCGCCCAACCGCCAGCCGGTTCTGACGGAAGTGATCACCTTCAACGAAGAAAATATCCGCGATGCCATTTCGTATGAAGTGAGTCGCGGCGGACAAGTGTATTTTGTGAACAACAGGCTGGCGAACATCAAAGAAATTGCCGGAATGATCTCGCGTTTGTGTCCTGGAGTCCGGGTGGCAATTGGTCACGGACAAATGGACGGAAAGCAGCTTGAAAAAGTGATGATGGATTTTATCCAGGGAGAATACGACGTGTTGATTGCAACCACCATTATTGAATCCGGGATCGACATCTCGAATGCGAATACCATTATCATCAATGATGCGCATATGTTCGGGTTGAGCGATCTGCACCAGTTGCGCGGCCGGGTGGGTCGTTCCAACAAAAAAGGATTCTGCTACCTCATTTCACAGCCGATCAGTTTACTGACCTCCGAAGCACGCAAACGTTTGGAAGCTTTGGTCCAGTTTTCCGATTTGGGATCAGGATTCAATATTGCGATGAAGGATTTGGATATTCGCGGAGCAGGAAATTTATTAGGAGGTGAACAAAGCGGATTCATTTCCGAGATTGGTTTTGAGATGTATCAAAAGATCCTGAACGAAGCCATGGATGAACTGAAAGAAGAAGAATTCAAAGACCTTTACGACGACCGGAATACGGAAACCATGGGAGCACATTTCGTCAAAGACTGCGTCCTGGAAACCGATTTCGAGCTTCGCATTACAGAAGATTACATCAACAATGTAAGCGAGCGTTTGAGTATTTACCAAGATCTGGATAACCTGAGTACAAAAGAAGAAATTGAAGATTACAAAAAACAATTGATCGACCGCTTCGGCCCGCTTCCGCGTGTGGTAAAAGAATTACTGCGTTCCTTTGAACTTCGCTGGCTCGCACAGGAAATAGGTTTTGAGAAACTGGTCATTAAGCAAGGATCGATGATCGGGTATTTCGTAGCAAATTCCCAATCCAAATACTACGATTCTCCCATGTTTACGCAGGTATTGAAGTACGTTCAAAGCAACCCGAAAGACTGCAAAATGAGTGAGAAGAATGATCGTCTGCGGATGCTGTACAGCCATGTGATGAATATGGACCAGGCGTTTGAAAGGCTGGGGGAAATTGTGGGGTAATTTCCACCTTTTTTCTATTGCCGTAAAAAGGTGGAGCCAAAAATCCCGATAGCTATCGGGACTAGGCGCGGGTAAACCGATTGACCTGTTAGCAGGGTATGACAGAATTCACCTTAAAACTCGTCGTTCCTCCTCAGACAGGAAGGTGAATTTGCCTGCCATTTACTGCACAGGTTCCCAATCTTGTTTACCAGTGCGCCTTTTGAAACCTGAGTAAGCTGAATTATTTTGAGTTCGAAAAACAATTGATCGGTTAAAACAATGGTGTTTCACATTCCTGACCGTGCTTAGTTGCTTAGTAGTTAAATACACCACTGTATGTTAAATAACTATACAAACGTAACTATATCTATGCTTTATTTATGCTTCATTCATGCTTCAATCATGAGATAAAATGGGAATATTTATGGCGTAATTATGCTTTGTCGATATTTAATTGTTGAAGTGAATGGGGTTATTCTTCATTAAAACCGACAATAATTGATCTGTCAATAAATGCCAAATCCCCAACCCCAAATATTTTTCTATCTTTCCGTAGAATTTAAACCACATCTTCGGACCAATCCGGGAAGCTATGCATTGGAAAATAACTCGATTCGCTGTAGTAATTCTTTTCTTCCTTTCTGGAAACAGCTTTGCCGGGATCGGTCAGGAGGATAGTTTGATCAAACGACTTCGCAGGGTTGAGGGGAAGGAAAAGATCAAAACCTGGTATGCACTTGGAAACCTGAAGATTTATACAGATTCATCGGAAGCGGGAAGATACTTTACAAAGGGACTTCAACTCGCTAAAAAGTCAGGATTTCGATCTTTGGAAATCGAAGGGGAATGGAGCCTGGCGAGTTTGGAAGATTTTTACGGAAACAAATTCCAATCACTTAGCCGCTTAATGAAACTATGCCGTTCGGGCGGGTTTTCAAACCGGGATAGCTGCATTGTTTTTGGGTTGATCAGTAACTCCCTGGAATCTTTGGGAGCGGATGAAATGGCGATTGAATATTCCAAAAGATCACTCAAACATGAATTTAATTCAGACCGGATAGAACGTTACTATATGATCGAACGGATTGCAAGACTGCATTCTAAATTGCATCAATTTGATTCGGCAAATTTCTATTACAAAAAAGCACTTCACCTGATCAAAAAACACAATGTTTCCGGTTTGATCACACATTGCCTGAACAATATCGGGTTCAATTACCTGGAACAGGGAAATTTGTCTACGGCAAGGTATTTCTTTGACCGGGCCCTCAATAATTTCCATCTGAATAAAAAATTCTCAGGCGACAGTACACTTTATGCCGTGATCTATGACAACCTTGCTAAGATCCATGAACTAAAAGGAGAATACAAACAAAGCCTTGAGAAGCAGCGGGAAGCAGTTCGGATGATTCTTCTTACGAAACTTGCTGCGCCGGATTTGAAACTGAAAACAGAATTCTTACTTCACCTGGCACAGTTGGAGTCTCACTTTGGTCTTTTGCAGGATGCAAAAAAACATCTGGATGCCATTCAACTGCAAGATGCAGGGATTGGACTCCGACTGGAATATTACGATGCTTTGTCTGTTTACTATGAAAAAGTGCAGCAGACCGAGCAATTGATCCGGACCTTGCGCAAAAAGGCAGAACTGGCAAGGTCAGCATTAAAAGACGGAACGATGAATTCCATGTTAAATGATTTTGTCCGTTTTCAAAACGACCAGATAGCACTGGAGCTCGAAACACAAAAGAAAGCCAAACAAAGACTTCAGTCAATCCATAGCAAAGAACGCTTATTGACTATTAGCTCCTTGGCAATTCTTTTGATCATCCTGATCGTTGTTTTCATAGTGAACAGAAAGGTTCAGCAAAGTAAAAGCCGGGCGGCCTGTATAGAACGCAAACTCAATGAAGAAAAATTGAAATATCAGGAGCTGGAAGCTGAACGCTTAACATTGGAATTAGAACTTAAAAACAAGGATCTGCTCACTTTTGCCATTAATCTTACCAAGAAATTCGAGTTTACAGATGAGATGGCTCTTCGGCTGCAGCAACTCAGAAGAAAGAACGCGATTGAAAAAGGCGATCTAACAGAATTGATCACCTATGTGAAGAGTTTCCAGGCGGTGGATCATGGTTTGGCGCTGTTCCAAAATAATGTCAATGAGATCAACAGTCAATTTTTGTGGCGGCTTCAGGAGAAATACCCGGAGTTAACTCAGAATGAAAAAGAATTGTGTTTGCTTATAAAGCTCAAACTTTCGTCTAAGGATATCGCAACTATGAAAAGTATCACACCGGAATCGGTGAATGTATTGCGTTCACGTCTGAGAAAGAAAATGAACCTGGATGTACGTGATGATCTATATGCCGAACTGGAGAATATTTGATTTCCCATGAATTATGTAAGGTTTGTTTTGATTGAAAAGGGACGATCCGGGACTTAAATTGCCAAAGAAATATTTTGATCATCAGTTAAGGTGATTGGGTGTGTAAGCAAGTAAAAAAGTTGCGGTCCCGGAATTCAAATGGCTATATAAAACCACTGAAAATCAATTGCTCACCTTTCATTTTTCTATAAAAAGAAACAACAATGGATATTCAGTTATGATTGATTGAGTTAATATGTTTCTATGAAATTTAGCTACTGTGTTTATATCAAGTTAAGGTCGAAAATTACGATTCAATCTTAGCAAATAGTTCTTTTACAGTGGTCAACACTGATAAAGTGTATAAAGTTAGGTTTTGATTTAAGGCACCTGCAATGGTGGGTGCTTTAAATCCATAAATCAAACGGTCAGGAATACAAAACAGAAAATTTTAGGTTAGCGTTCAAAAATAAGTTAAGTGGTAAAGTTAGGTTTGAATATACGCTATTAGAGCACCCGAACAATGGGTGCTCTATATCTTCACAATCGGGATCTAAATTGGTCTATGAGAATGAGTTGTTCGGAAGTGAAGTAGCATTAAATCCAGATTTGAGAGCGGGGTGTTATCTGGTGGAGATTATGCAGAACGGGTCGAAGTTTTTGGCACGTTTGATTATTGAATAGGGAAATCGGAATGGAGGGGTAACTTCTGGTATTTACATCGGTTCGTAATTTGGCAAACTGGCAAATTCGGGAATTTGCTAATGAAATTTCTCAGTAGAAAAAGTGTTTTCTTCAGCATCCTAATCCTTGGTTTAGTTGCTTTTCTAATTGGATTTTCTGTTTTCGGAATTGCATTCGGCTGGATTGAGAAATCCGACTACTGGATTCTTATTCCTTTTTTGACAATTGACGCACTCTTATTGTGGATCTATTTTGGAACAAGCTACCAACTTACGAACACAGATCTTATTTATCGAAGCGGTCCAATCAGGGGAAAGATCCGCATTGATGAGATCCGCGAGATTGTAACGGGAAAAACACTTTACGCCGGATTGAAACCAGCAACAGCAGGAAAGGGATTGATTATTAAATTCCGTAAATACGATGAGATTTACATCAGTCCGTTATCCAATGAGGTGTTTATTGCCGAGATCCTGAAACGCAATCCGGATATTGTTATTACCGGTTAGAAAGACTTAAAAAAAGAAAACCCTGACGATAAATGTCAGGGCTTTCGAATTATAAAATTTCATTGAGCGAAACGTTACTGTTGTAGAATGAAACGATTTCGTTTCGGCTTCCGTCAAAGTAAAACTTCAAAATGTAGTCCGCCAAATAATCACGGTACTGCTCGCGGCCAATTTTCGGAAGGTAGATGTAGCCCCTTCCCATTGGTTTGTGCTTGATGAATTTTTTGCGCTCTAAGATTCGTACGATTGTTGAGACAGTGTTGTAAGCTGGTTTTGGATTGGGATACATGTCAACAATTTCTTTTACAGTTGCTTTTTCCAGTTTCCAAAGCCTTAACATGACTTTCTCTTCTGCGGGTGTTAGTCTTTCCATGTTATATTAGTTTGTGGTAATGTGTCAAATCTAACAAAAAAAGTTTTCTCCACCAACAAATTACTTATAATTTTAGTTTCGCTCTCAAGTCCTTTGATAAACCCTCTTTATTCAGGTAAATATTGATCGTTTTCAAGCGGAAATAGTGCTCGGAAACGTAGAGATACCCTTGAGGGAGGTTGTCTGTTCCCCAGGAATTTTTCACCAAAAAGTAACGTGTACCGCTTTGATCTTTGAACATTCCCACAATATGCATTCCATGGTCATCAGTTGTTACTTTTCCGTCATAACCCTGCTGGCGTTTTTCCTGTGTAATTGTTTGCTCTTTAACGGGTTCCAAAAATGCATTGGATATTTTTGCCGCTCCTGCATCATTGAAAGATTTATTGTCTTTTCCGCGTGTTTGGATTGTTGATTCATCTTCAGGAACGATTGCAATTCCCTGACGGAAGTTAAATCCTTTTTCAGAAACATCAGCTCCCCAAGCTAAAGTATACCCGTTTTTCAATGCGTTTTCAGCTACTGCGACCATGTCTTCCAAGGGAACATTGTAACTGTCGCCCCAAGCCCAGTTGTCAGGAATTGCAATTTCACATGCTTCGTAGAACGGATCATTACTGAACGAAGTAATAGAAACGTAATCATTCATCTTCAAACCCAAAGAGTTGGCGTAAGTCATCGGGGTGTATTTTTTACCTTCGAAAGTAAATTCGGTAATGTCGGGTCCTAAATACGCATCCAAAAGAGAAGAAAAAGCTTTTTTCCATTCAGTTCCGATTCCGTGTCCTTTTTGAACTTCTACCAAAACGGTTTGCATGAAACTGTTTAATACGGCAAATAATTCTTCGTGATTGTAAGTGGTTTTTCCGTTAGTCAATCCAGAGTAAACACTTTTTGGAACAATTCCGTAGCGCTTGATCACGTAAGGAATGTCATGAAATGCCCCACCTTCGCTAAAATTGATTTTCCCATCCATGCGGATGAAACGATCTGCTTTAGATTCGTATGCTTTACGAACAATATACATTTCAGCCAATTCAGACGGGTTTTTATGTCCCAAACGGATCAATTCGCTTTCAAAGAAAGATAAAGATGAAAAGCTCCAGCAAGTTCCGGTCATTCCCTGGCTTTCAACCGGAGTTGCATCTAATTGTACAACTTTGGTGAATTGGTATTTACTATCCGGAGCGTTTGTTACTGTTTGCCCAAAGGCAAGTTGGGTACTCAGAGCCAAGGCTCCAAATAAAATATGTTTTCTCATTTTTCTAGTTTATGGCCCCTAAAATAGAAATTTAAGTGCAAACAGACTTGTTCTTTAATGTATTAGTTGAAAGCGCCTTCCCGGAAGGGAGCGAACCAAACCCTTGAATTCCAAACTCAGCAGATCACTTGAAACCTCGCTAACTGTGAGGGAAGATAAATAGCCAATGGTATCTAATGTCAGTTCCGTTTTGGTTTTCATCACGGAAATGATCTTTTCTTCCCGCAAATTGAGATCCACAAAGAGAGATCTTTGCTGTGTCCGTGTTTGTTCCTCTATTTGCCAGTTCATTGCATCAATCAGATCTTCGGAATTCCGGATCAGAAAAGCCTGATTCTTCTGAATAAGCTTTAAACAACCCGAGGAATATGGTCTCGAAATATCTCCAGGATAAGCGAAAACGTCCCGGTTATAATCCGAAGCTAAACCTGCGGTTATTAATGAACCACCTTTTTCGCCGCTTTCCACAACAATTGTCGCATCAGTTAAACCGGCTACAATTCTGTTGCGCATGGGAAAATGAGCAGGTTCAGCTTTTTGGGAGGGAATGAACTCACTGATTATCCCACCTGTTTCGAGCATCCTATCAGCAATTTTCCGGTGTTCTCCCGGATACATTTTAGCTAAACCATGGCCTAAAACGCCCCAGGTTGGCAGATTTTGTCTCAGTGCTTCCTGGTGTGCATAAATATCAATTCCGTATGCCATTCCACTAACAATGGTTACATTGTGTAAAGCCAAACCTTCAATCAGTTCATGAGTAAGTGCTTTGCCATAATCTGTTGCATGGCGGGTTCCGACAATGGAAACCAGTTTGGGAGGGTTCCATTCGATATTTCCTTTACTGTAAAGCAACAAGGGTGCATCACTGCATTGTTTCAATCTTCGGGGATAATCCTTTTCCGTGAAAAAAACAGTCTTTCCACCTATGCGTTCCAATTCCTGTAGTACTTTATCGGCTTCAACCAAAGCACTCAACCGCAGTTTTAATGAAACAAAATCAGCAGGAATTCCTGGAATTTTAGCAAGGTTCAGGCGTTTTTCGGTAAAGAATGCTTCCAGGTCATTAAAATGGGAAACAATAACGCGGGCTCTTCGACTTCCGATACCACTTAAAAAGGTAAGTGCAATTTGATGATGAATAGTTGTGAAATTCAATTTTTTGGTACTTTGGTCTCTTGAATATAAGAAAAAACAGCTTTATGAAGCAAGTTCTACTCCTACTTTTTTTAAGCCCGATTACACTTTTTTCTCAAGAGATAGTCGGTACGGTTTTGAATGCTGAAACGAAGGAGGTAATTCCTTTTGCACAGCTGAAAATTATTGGAGGATCTCAGACCATGACAAATGAGAATGGGGAGTTTTCTTTTAAATTGGAGTCATTTCCTGCTACTTGTATTATTTCCGCAACTGATTATTATTCCGATACGATACAAATCACTTCAAACCGGATTGAGGCTATTCGACTGAGACCATTGATACAGGTCCAGGATCTTGGACCGGTGGTTGTTGCAGCTTCACGCAGACCACAGTCAGTTCAGGAATTGACTATTTCACTGGATATTATAAAACCCGAATTAATTGCCAACAAAGGAATAACGGATTTGGAACAGGCTGTTGACCAGGTTCCCGGAGCTTACGCAATGGACGGACAAGTAAGCATTCGAGGAGCTGTCTCTTATACACATCTCCGAGCCACGAGACGTAGAGGAATCTCGTATT
>CAMPIU010000057.1 GCA_946886545.1 uncultured Flavobacteriales bacterium
TAAATGAAGCATAGATATAGCGACGTTTGTATATGTTTTTAACAATCGAGTAGTGTATTTAACTACCATTCTAAATTTGTTGCTTAAATCACTTCATTCGTAATTCGTATCCCGATAGCTATCAGGACGTAATTCGTAATAAGCACTATCTGAACTATAAGGATTTATCCGGAACGAAAGTTTTTATTTCTTAACTTTGTAATGTATTAAATCATAATGCTTGAAAATGAAAAAGGTTCAATTTTCTAAGCCTCAAGGCGAATTCTTCTCTACACTGAGAAAATCAGTTCAGAATTATTTTGACGAAAATCAACTTCAAACTTCGGGAGATTGGAAGTTATATCTGAAGGCAGCTATTATTATTACAACCTATATTGCAATTTATTTGACGATCATGCTGCTTCCGATCCCCGGTTATGTCGCATTGCTTTTATCTGCATCATTGGGATTTGTTCAGGCACTGGTTGGATTTAATATTATGCACGACGCTTGCCACGAGGCTTTCTCTTCCAATAAAAACGTCAATTATTTTTTTGGCTTATCCATGAATGCACTCGGAAGTGATGCCTTTATGTGGAGACAAAAGCACAACCTGGTTCATCATACCTATACGAATATTGATGGAATTGATGATGATATTTCGAAGACTCCCTTTCTTCGAATGAGTGACACGCAACCCCGTTACAAAGCACACCGTTTTCAGCATATCTATTTACCTCTCTTATATGGTATTTCTACTATTTACTGGGTTTTGGTAAAGGACTTCGAAGATTACATCATGGGTTCCCGTTTTAATGTGGAAGTAGGCAGAATGAAACCAATAGATCATGTGATGTTCTGGACAACCCGTCTAATATACTTCGGATTGTATTTGGTACTTCCGTCCTTTGTTTGGGGAATTGGCTGGACTATTCTCGGTTTCACCCTGATGCACATGATGCTTGGTCTTACGATGTCTTTCGTATTCCAATTGGCACACGTTGTTGAAAACGTAGAATTTGAACACGCTGAAGACGAATCTTTGATGGTTGAAAACGAATGGGCAGTTCACCAATTGGCTACTACGAGTGATTTTGCTGTTGATAATAAGGTGGTGAGTTGGTTAGTCGGCGGATTGAATTTCCAGGTAGAACATCATTTGTTTCCCCGGATCTCACATGTACATTATCCGGAAATTCAGAAGATCGTAGCGAAAACATGTGCCGAATTTGATGTGACTTATTATTCCTACGATAGCACAGGAAAAGCTTTGGCTTCGCATTTCAGACACATGAAGCGTTTGGGGAAAAAGGATTCTCAGTCTCAGCTGCAAGAAGGAAAATAAGACTCCAAAAACTTGCCAGGTTTGGCTGGTAGGGTATTCAATCAAATACAGAAATCCAGGGAATTTGGAAATATTGTTTTCCAAACCACAACTCAAATGCAGGATCCAGGAATTCATAAATTCCAGATTCTTCTTTGATGATCATGTCCCGTCCTTCAAGAATCGCACGATTTTTGGACACGTTTCTCGGGGTTCCCAATGCATAAGTACGCATCACTCCTGCAGCCGTCAATTGTTTTTCTTTTTGGTAGATCGCTTTCAGCAAATTCACCTGGGTGGAACTCATTCCTTCTATTTCCCGCTGGTACAAGGGCTGATTGGCAAAGATCAATTCTGTCAGCGCTGTTTGAATGATTTGTTTGTCGACTGCTTCCTTCCGGCTTTGATTCCAAACATAATGCGAAAGCTGCTGAACGTACCAGGAATGATTTTTCATCAGGCGAGGAATAATAGTTGCTATTTCTTTCGTGATCTGCTTGCCTGTTTTCTTAAAACTCGCCTGGATGAATTTCACCCATGCTTCTTCCGCGATCTTCGGTAACAACATCAAATCCCCAAAACGGTAAAAGGGTTTGGACGGATTATTGAAAATGGCTTCCAGCATGTGTCTTTTACTTCCGAACAAACAATAGGAAACCAATTTTTGCCGCTGCCAGATAGCCCGCATTTTCTTTTCCAGCGGTTCATATTCTACCAGGCTTGTCAGATTCTGAAATTCGTCTAAACAAATCACCAAACGAATTCCCTTTTCCCGGGCAATGCGTTCAGGAAGATTCAGAATCTCATCTGCGAATTCACGTACTTTCTCGTGTTCGTATTTAATGGTAAAATCCAGGTGCGGATTAACCCCGACATGAACTGTCGGTACTAAATTAGAAAGAAAGCTTTTGGTATCATGAAGCCAATCCTCCCATTTGGTGGAAGTTGCTTTAATGACTTCTCTGGTAAAGATTTCGAAAAACTCCACCTCGTTGTTTACGGTGAATAAATCGAGTAATACGGTCTTGCATTTCTTGTCGGATTTATTGATGTCAATTAAAACGCGCTCAACAAGTGAAGATTTTCCCCAACGCCGGGGAGAAATTAAAATGGTATTGATTCCGCCCAGAAGGTTCTGCTTCAGTCGATGTGCTTCGTTTTCCCTATTGGTATAGGCTTCAATACTTACTGTGTTCCCAAAGATAAATGGGGAATAGATTTCTTGCATAGTGATTAGATTTTAATCAAATATACGACTTATTTTTAAGCAATCCTAACAAACCCAAAGGTACAACATTCTAACATTAATACCAAAGAGTATAATACCAAAGAGTATAATACTTAAAGGTATAACTTCGACTACTCGCCGCTACTTTTCAGTGTTACCAAGGTGACCGAAGCCACAAAACAAAAAGTCCTTCCGCAATAACGAAAGGACTTTTCTGTTCAATTAAAACAAAGTCGGTTGATCATCCGGGTCATCCGGCCCTTTGGTCAAATCCCATTCAATTGTAGGATTATCTTCTCCGTCATCAGAATCTTCTATATCCTGATCACTATCGGAATCCTCCGGATTATCTATTTCCAATTCCAGTGGCTCTTCATCCGGCCAAGGTTCGGAACCTTCAATTTCATGTGTCAAAACAACTTCTTTGACTTTCAATTTAGTCAATTGATTCCCCTGAGCTTTCATTCCTTTCACATCAATAAAATCCGCCAATGCGACTTCATTATCAGGAAGGTTTTTGGTTTCTTTCAACAGTTTGTTGTACACGATCCGAACAACCGGATTAAATGCCGTAGAAACACAATCCAAATAAGAACCTTCCGTTTCAGAAATATATGACACCCGCTTATCTGAGGTGATCTCACATGTAAAGCGTTTTACATAATGCATCTCTTTTTCTCCATCGTAATATACTGCTGAAATCGGCCTGTCCGGAACCCACTTCTCAATATGGATCATGTCTTCATCGAAGTGGTTTGCCAAATCAAAGGTAGAAAGTCGGTAATCTCCGTTTTTATACAAGGTCAAAATGCGGTCTTCTCCTTTGAAAGAACCCAGGAATTTCCCTCTTCCTTCGTCATTCAAACGTCCTACAACCGTATCGTACCAAATTTTACGGGCTGCGAGTGTGGAACCGCCGACTTCTTTCTGCGTAATCTTTTGAACGATCTCTTTTGTAACCCGATTTCCCGCAGACTGACGGCCTTTGATTAACAGATCGCCCAAATCAATATCGAAGCGTAAACGTTTCAAATGCGGTCTCGGACGAAGCATTACGGTAACAACCTCGCGCTCTCCATTCGGATGCACGGAAAAATACAACAGTTTGGAACCTTTGATACCACGAGTCAGATCGTATTCCGTATCACGTGTCACTGAATTTACAAAGAAGCGTTTCATCATGGTTGCACCACCGGCACCATCCTGGTACATTACGTGGTAGATTGTACGCTTATCACCTTTTTTCCAAACGTCGGCATGCACAATCCCTTTACCAACGAATTTCTTTTCAGAAACTTTGGTAACAATGAATTTTCCGGTGTCGAAGAAAACAATGATATCATCTATCTCCGAACAATCATTTACTGCTTCGGTCTTTTTCAAGCCCCAGCCAATGAATCCTTCTTCAATATCTACATACAACTTGCGATTTGCAATAATTACCTTTGAAGCAGCGATATTGTCAAAGACTTTCATTTCCGTTCTGCGCTCTTTTCCTGCACCGAAACGTTTTTTCAGATCTCTGTAATACTCAATTGCATATTCTACCAAATTTTCCAGGTTCTTCTTAACCTCTTCCATTTCAGCTTCCAGCTTCGCAATAAAATCATCCGCTTTATCCGAATCGAAGCGGGTAATACGAATCATTGGAATTTGCGTCAAGCGCTGCAAATCTTCATCTACGATCTCACGAATAAACTGCTTTTTAAACTTCTCAAAGCGTTTATACATGTATTTATATAAGCCATCCCTATCGGAATACAGCTTAAAGTCGATATACATTTCTTCCCGGATGAAGATTTTCTCCAAAGTTGAGAAATGCCACTGTGCTTCCAGTTCTGCCAAACGGATTTCAAGCTCCCTGCGAAGCAAAGTAAGCGTATTGTCCGTATTGACCTTCAGGATTTCAGAAACTCCCATGAATCGAGGTGTATCACCATCAATTACCGAAGCATTCGGTGAGATTGAAACCTCACAATCCGTAAATGCATAGAGTGCATCAATCGTTTTATCAGGAGAAACACCCGGAGCCAAATGAATCACAATTTCTGCCTCTGCTGCGGTATTATCTTCAATCTTTTTAACCTTGATCTTCCCTTTATCATTCGCTTTAATGACGCTCTCAATCAGGGAAGTTGTCGTACAACCAAAAGGAATCTCATTGATCATTAAGGTTTTATTATCCACCTTCTTGATCTTTGCTCTAACACGAACTTTTCCACCTCTTAAACCATCGTTATAGTTGGTGAAATCTGCCATTCCCCCGTTTAGGAAATCAGGGAAAATTTCAATCTTCTTTCCTTTTAAATGGTTGATCGACTGATCGATCAGTTCAATGAAGTTGTGAGGCAGGATCTTACAAGCCATTCCCACGGCAATCCCTTCAGCACCCTGAGCAAGCAGGATGGGGAATTTTACAGGTAAATTGTCCGGCTCTTTATTTCGTCCGTCGTAACTTAACAGCCAATTCGTAGTCTTCGGGTTGAAAACCACATGACTTGCAAACTTGGAAAGTCGTGCTTCGATATAACGTGGCGCAGCAGCACCGTCACCGGTTAATGTATTTCCCCAGTTTCCCTGACAGTCGATCAATAGTTCTTTTTGTCCCAATTGAACCAAAGCATCACCGATCGAGGCATCACCATGCGGGTGATATTTCATCGTATTCCCGATCACGTTCGCTACTTTGTTGTAACGTCCGTCATCCAATTCCTTCATGGAATGCAGAATTCTTCGTTGAACCGGCTTGAAGCCATCATGCAATGATGGAACAGCGCGTTCCAAAATTACATACGATGCATAATCCAAAAACCAATTCTCATACAATCCGCTAAGCGGAATAATAGTTTCATCTACGTGTTTATGGTCATCTGGCATGAAAGAAGAACCTTCTTCACCTCCATCATTTCCCAAGTCATCATTTTCCGGATCTACCGGCCCGATTTCGTCTTCACTCATTTTAAGAAGCTTTTTCTATTGATTCGGTATTGTCTTCATCAGTTTGGGTATCTTCCAAAGCAACATGCTTATCTTCATCTTTCTCCACACGCAGATTCTCTATAATGAAATCCTGTCGTTCCGGAGTGTTTTTCCCCATGAAATAGGATAAAATAGAATCAATGGAAGCATCTTTTGTAAGAAGAACAGGCTCTAAACGGATATCGTCTCCGATAAAATGCTTGAACTCATCAGGCGAAATCTCCCCTAACCCTTTAAATCGTGTGATCTCAGGGTTTTTCCCTAATTCAGAGATTGCTGCCCTGCGTTCATCTTCGGAATAACAGTAAATGGTTTTCTTCTTGTTTCGAACCCTGAAAAGAGGTGTCTGCAAAACATACACGTGATTCCGTTTTACCAGGTCAGGAAAAAACTGCAGGAAGAATGTCAGTAACAACAAACGGATATGCATTCCATCAACGTCGGCATCGGTTGCGATCACAATGTTATTGTAACGCAGATTATCCATATCTTCTTCGATATCCAAAGCCGCCTGTATCAGGTTGAACTCTTCGTTTTCATAAACCACTTTTTTGGTCAGTCCATAACAATTCAATGGCTTACCACGCAACGAGAATACTGCCTGTGTATTCACATCCCTTGATTTCGTGATCGATCCGCTTGCAGAATCTCCCTCGGTAATGAAAAGGGTCGTCATTTCACGCTTTTCGTCCTTCAGATCCGTTAAATGACTTCTGCAGTCGCGCAATTTTTTATTGTGTAAACTTGCTTTCTTCGCCCGGTCACGCGCCAGTTTCCTGATTCCCGACAATTCCTTACGCTCGCGCTCCGATTGTTTGATCTTTTTTTCCAAAGTATCCGCAACATCCGGGTGACGATGCAGGTAATTGTCCAATTTATCTTTCAGGAAATCATTGATGAAGGCACGCATGGATTTACCGTCCGGCTCGATCTCCTGGGAACCTAATTTCGTTTTGGTCTGTGACTCAAATACCGGCTCGATCACTTTTACCGCAATGGCAGCAACAATCGACTGACGGATATCCGAAGCATCATAATCTTTCTTGTAGAAGTCGCGGATCACTTTCGCAATTGACTCTCTGAACGCACTTTGATGAGTTCCGCCCTGCGTGGTATGCTGACCATTTACGAAGGAATAATAATCTTCACCATACGTTTTCCCATGAGTGAAAGCTACCTCAATATCATCTCCTTCGAGGTGAATGATCGGATACAAGGGATCTCCATCCATATTATCCTCCAGCAAATCCTTCAATCCGTCTTTCGACTGGTATTTTTCACCGTTGAAGTAAATAGCTAATCCGCGATTCAGGTAACAGTAATTCCAAAACATCTTAATTAAATAAGGCATTTTGAAAGCGAATTTTTTGAAGATCGATTCATCAGGAATAAACTCAAAATAAGTTCCGTTCACCTCATCTGTTTTACTCAAAGGCAAGTCTTCCGTCAATTCTCCCCGTGAAAAAACAACCTGTTTCTTTTGTCCGTCTCTCACAGAGTAAACCATGAAATATTCACTCAACGCATTCACAGCCTTTGTTCCTACTCCATTTAGTCCGACAGACTTTTTAAATGCTTTTGAATCATATTTCCCTCCTGTATTGATCTGGGAGACACATTCAATTACTTTTCCCAGGGGAATTCCCCGTCCGTAATCACGAACAGAAACTTTCCCGTCCTTCACTTTGATGTCGATCCGTTTTCCATTACCCATCACGAACTCGTCCACGGAATTATCGACAATCTCCTTCACTAAAATATAGATCCCATCATCTGCAGAAGCCCCATCACCCAGCTTCCCGATATACATACCGGGTCTCAAGCGAATATGCTCCTTCCAATCCAGAGATCGTATATTGTCTTCAGTATATTGATTTTCAGCCATAATAACGGATTCTTTGCAAGTATCAAAGATAGTATCAGAAAGCTTTGTTTAAACGATGATTTATTACGAGTTATGAACGATGCAAGGTTAATTTCGCGGGAGAAAATTATACCGCTTTTTGGGTATTGCCTGAAGTTGTTCCAAGGGATAATTTTACCCAAAACAACTCACATGTGTCACTACAAAACAATCAGCAATAATTCTTTCGGATGTCTTATCCAATGTGAAAACTGCGAGCAATTCCATATTGGCTTCGGTACCGTGGTCCTGATTCTTTCATCTGATGAATTTATTCGCTTTTCAGACCAGGTCCATCTTATTCACTCGACACATTATGAAGAAGAGGAAGCAAAGCTTCCGAAGACTGAGGGTTCATCTGACAAAGATGAAAAACAAAAGGAAAAAGCCAATGAAAAAATCTACATGCACACAGAAAGTTCTAAAATAGTTCTCGCTTTCACATACAAAGAATGGATAAAGCTTTACCAACTGCTTGAAGAATCCCGTTTTATGCTTTACGCAAAACAATTAATAGATCAGAATTAATTATTCCTTCTCAACCACCCTCTTTTCCAAAAAATCAAAATCAAAATCACCGTAATGAAGATCATTATTCCCCAGATCATGTAATACCCATTGTGCCATTTCAGTTCAGGCATATTATCGAAGTTCATTCCATAAACCCCAACAATAAAGGTCAAAGGAATAAAGATTGCACTTGTAACTGTTAAGACCTTCATAATCTCATTCATGCGCTGGCCCTGGATCGCATAATACAAATTCGCAACGCCATCCAGCATCTGCTTTTGTGATTCAATCTCATCGATCAAACTATAGCACGTATCCTTCAACTCCCGGAAATAATGAATGTTATCTTCTATGATCATTTCATTTTCCACACGGTCCAATTGCCCCATCAACTCCTTCATCGGGAAAACAATTTTCCGCAGATCGAGCAATTTTCGTTTTTCCCATTCTACTTTCCGAAGCACCTCACTTCTCTGGTTTCTCAAAACTAATTTGTCCAACAGCTCAATGTTCAAGGCAATTTCCTGAACCACTTCCGTATAATTATCAATGATTGCTTCCAGCATCCGAAAGAGAAGAAAATCAGGTCCTTTGTAACGAACTTTCCCACGTTTGTATTCAATCCGCTCACGAACTGTCGGGAAATGGTCTGAGGATCGCTCCTGGAAAGAAATCAGGTAATTATCACCGATGATAAAACTGATGCGTTCTTTTTTCAGATCATAATTATTAAATCCTTCTTTTGGTAATGCGGAAACAATACTAAAAAACACATAATCGGAATATTCTTCCAAACGAGTGCGTTTATTTTCATCAAACAGGTCTTCCTGGAGCAGTTTATCAACACACAATTTATCACACAGCTTCTGAATAGCCTCTTTATTCTTCATCGAATGAAAATTCAGCCAATAAGTCGAATTCATATCATCAAACGGATTGAAGTTTTCCGCAAAATAATCTTCTGTATTCTTCTCCAAGGAGAAAACATCCAGATTATACTTGTAAAGTTGTGCTACCTGAGACATGTAACGAAAATAACTAATTAATTACGAATTATCCACTGCGATGGACGGAATTATGAATGCCGAATTTCAAAATCTCCAAAGCCTACCTTTCAATCAATTTATCATACGAAACAGATCTTATTTTGAACAAATTGTAATGAGGAGTTTCGTCTTCTTTTCATCCCGATAGCTATCAGAATTACATTCTCAATTTTCAATTCAAAAGTTCCTGATACTTCTTAAACTCTTTCACATTGGACGAACGCTTAATTGCAGCAAGGACTTTTAGTTTTTCGTGCTTGGTCAAATGCCAGGAAAGACTGATCCTGTCTTTCTGTAATTCTCTCAGATTCAAATTAACGGTTTGAATAGGCACATCGTATTTATCCATTGTCACCCGGAGTAGTTCATCCTGGTCGTAATCCTGAATTCTGGGAAAATTGGTAAACACATTTGAAAGCGGAGTCGTAAACTTATCAAACAAACCAACAGAACGGCCTTGTTCATTATACATAATCCGTTTGTTATCACGAATCTGAAGAATCACTACCCCACTCGTATTTTTACTAATCCAGGATTCCAGTCTCATCAGCCACTCAACAGTAAGTCTTGTTCCGAAATTATCCCGGGCACCAGCATCCATCAGTTGAATTTCAGGTTTGGTAGGTAAACTTGTCATTGGTAACACATACGGAAACGAAGCATTCATCCGCAATGCAGATGATAAGCGCAACTGATCCGACTTTTGTTTTTTCAACAAAAGGTGAATATCAATATTTTCCTGTACGCGATTTGTTTCCGGCGAAGGTGACGCAGAATCCATTAAAAAACTCAGCCCAAGAGATGAAATCAGAATCCTTCTTCCGTCATTTACAACCGAAGGAGTCAAAATAATATTGGGAATAATCCCCTTTTTCTCAAACACCCTGTAATATCGAAGAGGTTTATTGAGTCGCTGGCCTGTATTTTCATTCAGATCAGACTCAAAAGCCATTGCCCTGTCGTAACTGTATTCCGAATCTTCAAACCCGGACTGATAACGAAAAAACAAATCGTTGGTAGAGGCTGCGAACGATAATTTATTCAGTAAGTCCTGGGAAATTTCTTCAAAATACTTCTTATCACTGAAATTCACCTTTTTCGTTTGATAATTCTCTAACAGAAGTGAACGATAATAAGAAGCACCGACCGTACCTCCGGAAGCTCCGGTTATCATTGCAATGTGCTTGGACGATTTAAAATCACTCAATGAATCGCAAATCCGAAGCACCTGGAATACCCAGGAAGCACTCCGAGAACCTCCTCCGGAAGTATTCACAACCACTAAAAGCGGCTTTTTTTCACCTGTTTGCTTCTTCCAATTTTCCAAATACGCAATGTAGTTATTGTAATCGTCCGAACGTTTTGTTCCGTCTTTACTCAATTCATAAATTGCCGAATCGGAATAAATTGCGGGTTTCTTATACTCCATACCATAAGCCTGGGTCTGAAACTTAAACATCTCTACTGTTTTGGACAAGTAATTCATAAACAGGAAACACAGAATAATAATCGGATACGCCCAAACTCTCAGCCAGGATAAAAGCGCGCTTAACAACATCATTATAATCGTCAGAAGCAACACTACACTCACACCTGCCGGAACATCCAGAAACGTTTTTCCACCGAACAAACCGATCAGGATAAAGGTCAGAATAGTTGCAATTTCAAATACGGTCGTTGAAATCCTGTTCTGATCAAAGACCGATTGAAGCAATCCCTGAGCATAATGTTTGGTTGAACGACATTGTTGCACGCGCAATCCTCTTCCCACATACCAATACAAGCGCTGCCTGTTGGCACTTTTTACTTTGATACGGTTTCTCTTCCCGAAACGCATCCAACGGGTAGCTCTAACGGATCTTTCTTCATCGTAGCGTTTTAATTCAAACAAGTTTTTATTGATCGGAAAGAAGTAAAGCAGTGAAATTCCCACAAACAGAAAGAACCCCACTAAAAACCCGAATACAAAAAGAGAGATATTCAGCCAGGACTCAAATTCCTCCATCCGCTGAAAACGAATGATACGGATGATAAAAAAAACAATGAAGCTTACCGGAATAATGCTGTTA
>CAMPIU010000058.1 GCA_946886545.1 uncultured Flavobacteriales bacterium
CGATCAGGGAAAATTAAAAGAAATTGTTGATTTGAAAAAAGAATTTGAATTTACTCTTTTAGTTGATGACGCCCATGGAATCGGTAGTATGGGTGCAACCGGAGCAGGAACCGGTGAAGAACAAAATATTCAGACCGGGATAGATATTTACTTTGCGACTTTTGCCAAATCATTCGCCGGAATTGGTGCTTTTGTTGCCAGCACAAAAGAAGTGATCCTCTTTTTAAAATACAATATGAGGTCACAGATTTACGCTAAAGCGTTGCCTATGCCTATGGTTATAGGGGCTTTGAAAAGGCTTGAATTAATGAGGGATCATCCTGAATTACGCACGAAATTGTGGGAAATCACCAATGCGCTTCAAACAGGACTAATAAACGCCGGTTTTGATATTGGCAACACGAATTCTCCAGTGACACCTGTTTATTTAAATGGTTCTATACCTGAAGCAACACAACTTGTACAAGATTTAAGAGAAAATTACAATGTGTTCTGCTCAATGGTTGTATATCCTGTAGTTCCAAAAGGAATTATAATCTTAAGATTAATTCCGACAGCCGTTCATACACTTGAAGATGTAGATTACACGATAAAAGTCTTTGAATCAATCCGTGAGAATCTTGTTAAAGGTAAATATCAAATACAAAAATAGTATGTCAGAAGAATTGAAAACATGTCCGAGTTGTAACTCTCCATACGGATATTCAATAGGAAATGAATTGTTTGTTTGTCCGGAATGCGCATTTGAATGGATCCCAAAGGAAGAAATACAAGAGGATGAGACCTTGATAAAAGATGCTTATGGTAATATTCTGCAAGATGGTGATACTGTAATTGTGGTAAAAGACTTACCCGTGAAAGGTGCCCCCAAACCTATAAAAGCAGGTACAAAAGTGAAAAACATCCGTTTAACGGATGGTGATCACAATATTGACTGTAAAATTGATGGCTTTGGTGCAATGTCACTAAAATCAGAGTTTGTAAAGAAGGGATAGGCTAAAATAATTTCCAATGAGTACTAAAGATTTGGCAAACCTTCGAAAACAAATTATTTCAGACAGTGTAAAACGTTTAAATCTACTAGGATTCAAAAATGTAAATGAGCTGAATATTTTTGAAGATGATGTATACAGGGTATATTTTTTAAGGATTCTATTGGGAAATTTAGGGGGGGATGCAAATCATGATCTAATGATTAAAGAAATAATCCTAGAGATAGCTCAATGAATAAAACACTATTAAGTCCATGAAATGGAGTTGGTTATGACTTTGAGCCAATGCAGCCGTAATATTCAATTGCCGCCGTTGTTCATTTAGCAGACCGGATTTTATACAATTGTGACATTTGACCTAATTTGCTTTTTAACAGTTTTTTTCGATCCTTATTTTCCAATCATATTCCGAAACTCAAGAGCTATTTGGATTGATGTTTTTGTTACTTATTACAAAGGGTGATGTACTTCTTCTCAATAGGTCTATAAGTTGCCTGTTTTGTTAGCCTAGAAGAAGTCATCACCCTAATCACTTGTTTTTTTCGTTTGGCTTAAAAGGAACTGCCAAGGAGTGAAGTTTTCTTCTATTTGTTTCCTCAAGATTTGGTTCATGTGTTGTTTAAGCAGATTTTTTAGTGAGATTTTCGACTGAGCAAATAAAAAAACTATTTACCTTTTATCACGGTCAATTAAGTTTTAAGACAATTGGCCATCCAAAGTGGGCGGTTACAAATAAATTGAGAAATGAACATTATACTTTTCGAAGTATTCATTGTTTTTCAGGATTATTACGTACTATTAAACCACCAAAACAAGTCTCATTTTCTATGGAGGTACAAGAACAAATCAAGGAATATATTGCAGGTCAGCCTGAGACAAAGCGTGCTGATATGGAAGAACTGGACCGGATTATTATAGGAATAATGCCGGGATGTAAAATCTGGTTCCTGGATGGAAAGAATAGTGAAGGCAAAACTGTTTCCAATCCCAATATGGGATACGGAATTCAGACAATGAAATATGCCGACGGGAAAACCAGGGAGTTCTATCAGATCGGGATGAGTGCAAACACCACAGGGATTTCCGTTTATATTCTCGGTATTGAAGATAAGAAATACCTGGCTGAGACCTATGGAAAAGACCTCGGTAAAGCAAGCGTAAGCGGATATTGTATTAAGTTCAAAGCCTTGAAAGATATAAAGATTGAGGTGCTTGAGGCAGCCATACGATATGGGATTGCTCAGTCGAGATAGTCCGGGGGGAAATCCGGAGCAACTTAACCCGTAACCAGATGCTGGTATGGCCATTATTATAAAGCAATGACTAAATTCTTTCTATTTCCCTTTTTGCTGTTCCCTCTGTTTTCCATGACGCAAAGTATCAGTCAAATTGAACGCGCGCTTCTTGGAACCTGGCATATAGAACACACAACAGAAGGCTCCATTCCCGATAGTTTGTATTCGCAGCTTAAATCCGAGCACGTTTTGTTTATGGTCTTTGATGAAAAGGAAGAAGCCTTTATTAAATTTTCAGTTCTAAGAGAAAGGGAAGATTACAGGGATACATATCAAGGTAATTACCAGGTGTATCGTGACAAGAAAAGCAATGCTTTCCGCATTAAACTGAAAGGACCATTCGCTGGTTGTGAGCAACGATACATTGAGATTGTTTCAATAAGCGACACGACGCTTACCATTCGATCCTGCATCAATCCCATAGATCTGGTATTTGTAAAAAGCCCATTGCCCAAGGATCAAATTGCACAAGCCAAAACCATTCTTCAGGGTAAGTGGAATCATGTTAAAACAGAGCATAGTTGTACTATTGATGATTCGGTAAAAAGAATTTCCAGGCGCTATGATCACGTAAAATCTTTTCAATTTTACCAGGATTCTGTACTCATTCTATTTAATAACAATCAGCAAGCGATCAGCTCCGGATATTCTATCCGTCACGACCTTCGATTTGACTTGTTAAGTTTGGAAATTCCAATTTTGTCAAGTCATAGATGTGATGCGCAATCCTTTGTTGAACTAACTAAGGATAGGATGATTCTGTTATTGTGTGATTGCGATTTTTCCAGGGTGATCTACGAAAAGCAATTCGAAGTGAAGGAACACGATTGAAGATCTTTTATTTCTGCGTCTCATCAAACCACCCGAATGTTCCGCCTTCCAAAGGAAAGACCTCATTACTGTAATTCGATTGAATGAATTTCGCCGCACTCTCTGATCTTCCGCCACCTTTGCCACAAACAGTAACAATGGTGACATCTTCTTCAAAATCCAACTTCCGGCTTTCCAGGTGCTCGATCGGCAGATGGATTGCCATCGGCAGGTGTTGGGTCTTATATTCTTCGGGGCTTCTGACATCAATAATGAGTACTTTTTGTTCATTGCGGATCAATTTTTTCAGTTCTGCCTTAGAAATACTTTTCACTTCTTTCATCTGTTTTCAATTAGTTCATTCTTCCTTTAATAATTCCGGCTGAAAAAATGGTCAGGATACCAATAACGATTATTGAGGCATTGATTCCTAAGCTGTCCGCAATAAGACCCGTCAAAATGGCGCCGATAGCATAACCTAAATCTCTCCATAAGCGAAATACACCGATACTTTTGGCTCTGTCGACCGGATGCGTTTTTTCTGCGATAGTTGCCAGAAATGTCGGGTAAACCATGGCTGTTCCCCATCCGAGGATGCTGGAAAGAATAATGAAATCAGAAAAGGAATTGGCGAAAACAAAAAACAGCAATGCAATGCCTTGCAATAACATGCCCCAAAACAGCATGCTCTTTTTGCGAAAATGATCCGACATTTTACCTGTGAATAATTGCCCGATTCCCCATACCGCCGGATAAGTTGCCGTAATAATGCCGATCTCACCGATAGAGTAGTTCTTTTGTGCCAACAGAATGGGAAATAAACCCCATGCCATGCCGTCATTTAGGTTGTTAACTAATCCGGCCTGCGTTACAGCCCCCAAATTTCGGTCAAATAAGCTGGTGTCCCAAAAGACATTTTTTAATCGCGGGATCTTACTTTCGCCGGATTCTATTCCGACATGATGCCGCGTATCCCTGATAAAGAACACGGAAAGGAGCAAGCCTGAAATGGAAAGTCCGATTCCGATATAGAAAGGGTAGGGCCTTAGTCCGTGATTACCGGCAATCCATCCGGTTAAAAAGGCAATGACTGCAACAGAGATATATCCTGCAAATTCGTTTAATCCCATCGCCAATCCCCGGTTTTTTTCACCCACCAGATCAATTTTCATCACCACTGTACTCGACCAGGTAAGTCCCTGATTGATTCCCAGCAAAACATTAGCGAAAATGATCCAGTTCCAGTTGTCTGCCAGCATTAAAATGAAGGGAATGGGAATTCCGATCAGCCACCCGATCACCAACAGGTTTTTTCTGCCGAATCTATTCGCTAAAGAGCCTGTAAAATAATTGGTAAGGGCTTTGACAACTCCAAAAACAACAATGAAGGAGAGGATGGCTGTGTTTACAGCAAGGTGGAATTCCTTTTCTGCGATTTGCGGAAGAATGGTGCGCTCCAAACCAACCATTCCGCCAACAAAGGCATTCACAATGATCAATAGGATAAACTGATTGAGGTTTTCTTTTAATCCGAGTTTTATTTCTCTTGCCATATTGCTTCGATGAATGATTTATCCCTGCAAATCTATTGCTAAGCAAGATCAAAACACTTTACATTTGATAAGAAATCACTTAATAGCCCTGATCCGGCTTAAACTTACGGGTGTAATACCCAAATAAGATGCAATGTATTTCAAGGGAACTCTTTTGATCACATCGGAAGATTCATTCAGCAGCATCTTGTATCTTTCTTCCGCGGAATGAAATTGAATGGTTTCAATCCGATTCACTGTATCGACGTAAGCAGATTCAAAGATCAAACGAAACAAACGTTCGATTTCAGGGAATTGGTCATACAATTGGAAGAGCAAATTTGCATTGATAGCAATCAGTTCGGAATCTTCCAGAAGCTGGATCGCTTTTTTGGACGGTTTATTGCGAAATAAGCTTTCAACCCGTGCGAGTATGTTGTTTTCGAATGCAAAGGATTCGGTAATCTCCAGATCTTCTTTAAAATAATAGATCCGGGCAACACCCCTTTTAATAAAGTAGATCGTTTTGCAGGTTTGCCCCACGTTCTGAATGACGGTATTCTTCTTTATTTTGAGTTCGGTCGATATTTCAATAAGCGCAAGTTCGGCTTCTTTTGAAAGCTTCAGGAACTGATTGAAATATTGGAAGAGTTCTGACATCGTTTATAAAAGTACTGAAATAGATAAAAAGTACAAGCTTCACAGAAATGCAGTCTTTTTTATCCGTGAAAAATTCGGATGACATCGTGTATTCTGATGTTCAGGTTTGGAACAGTAGAAGATTCTGTTATCTTTAACAAACCGGAAACACACACACTATGATACTAAAATACTCCGCAACTCTTACCGTTCTTCTTTTAATAGCAAACTATTGCTCCGCTACCGAATGGTATGTGGGTGCAACAAGAACGTATACTTTACCCAGCCAGGTGAGGAATCTGGTAGCCGATAATGATACTGTTTATCTTGATGGCGGAACCTATTTAAATGATGCTACGAAATGGACAAAAAAGAATCTGAAGTTTATTGGACTTGGAACAGGAAGTAACAGAAGCATACTTCGACATACAGGCGATATTGCTAACGGAAAAGGCATCTTTGTTTTTGAAACACCTGGGATCTGTGATAATCCATACCTTGAGAATATTGTCTTTGACGGAGCGCAGGTTTCGGATGCGAATGGCGGGAATGGTGCAGGGATCCGTTTCCAGGCAAACAATATCACGATTAAAAATTGTCTTTTTGTAAATTGCCAGAATGGGATCCTGGAAGGAAACGGGAGTGTTACCACCAGTAATGTTACCATTCTCGATTCCGAATTTGAAAACAATGGCTACCAACTTCCGAACGATCCTACTCACTCAGGCTATGAGCATCATATTTACATCAGTGCAAGTGCAGATACGCTGCTGGTTCGGAACAGTTATTTTCATCATCCCCGCGGACAGGCAAATTCAATAAAAACGCGAGCCCAGAGAAGCTATATTCTGTATAATCTGATTGATGAAGGAGCAACAGGTTATGGAAGCTGGGAATTGAACATTGCCCAGGGTGGAATGAATGTGATCATCGGAAATGTTTTTATCCAGGGTCCTGCCGGTGCCAATCACGGAATTATCGGATATGATGCCGCTACAAATCCGCTGGAAGATTTTTATTTCGTGAATAATACGGTTATTAATCAATATGCCGGTAACATCAAGTATTTCAATACCGTTCCTTCGTCAGGAATAAATACCTTCAAAATCTATAACAACATTTTTGCTTCTGTTCCCGGAGCGAATAATACCATGTTTAGCAGCAACACGCCTACTACTCTGGACTTTGCTGGAAATGTATTATCGTCCGATTATTCAACTTTCGGCTTTGCAGATGCCGGCTCAAATGATTATTCACTTACTTCACCTGCAGTTGCGGCAATCGACCAGGGAGTAAATGCCGGTAGTACATCATTGGCTTATCCCTTGATACCGGTTTACGAATATGTATCAAATACGTCTGCATTAATACCAAGAAGTATTTCAGGAAGTACAATTGATGTCGGAGCGTATGAATTTACGGGTTTTGCGAGTATTGATCCTAATTTTATAACGGCGGAACCTGTTGTGTATCCCAATCCTTCAACCGGTTTGGTTTATATCGGTTTTCGTCAACAAGCAAGTAAAGTTGAGGTATACAATTCCCTTGGTGCAATGGTGTTTTCAACTTTAAGCACAAACAGTGCCGAAACTTACCAGCTTGACTTATCCTCATCACCTGAAGGTGTTTACCTGCTTAAGATCAGCGATGGCGAAACAGTTATTGGCAAAACAATTGTAATTCGTTAGTTTATTTAGCAGGCAACACCATTAATTTTTGGGTATAGAGTTCTGTAGGAGTCTGCAGAAAAACGGAGTACATTCCGGCTGTGAGTTTGTTTTCCAGTTCTATCATGTATTCTCCTTTGTTTTCAGGGAGAACGATTCTTGAACAGATTGTTTTACCCGATAGATCGACAATAAATAACAGAGCTTCTTTTTCGGGTACATCCTTTAGACGGAAGTATAACCGATTATCCTTATCAGATAATGGATTCGGATAAATTGAAAAGGCATGATCAAGCAAGGGGTCCATATTCATAGCCTTTATACCGAGGTAAACAGATTCACCGTCAGTATCAGTTTGTTTTAGCCTGTAGTAAGAGATTCCATTCCAGGGATGTAAATCCGAAATAGTATAATTTTGCGTCAAATCACTGTTTTCTCCACCTTCAACAATGCCTACTTCTTCGAAATAAATAGCGTCTTTACTTCTTTCGACAGTGAAATAGTCGTTATTGTTTTCGGATTGTGTTATCCAGCTCACATCTACTTTTCTTCCGTTAGCTGCCACATTGAAACTGAGCAGTTCTACAGGTAATGGATTTGATGCTTGTGTAGATGCCAATGTAAAAGGGCTAAAGCTGCTCACAGCTGCACCTGAAATAATTGTACCGGCAGAAGCGGTCCCAGTTGTTCCGCCATTTCCTTCGTCTGTCCAGGAACTCCCATTCCATCTGGAAACACGCAAGAATGAGGGATCTGTAATATAAGAGGCTCCACAATCAGGCGTATTCCAGCTTAACGTTACAGATACATTTGATGTTCCGTTAGTACGATCTAGCAGCCAGTATTCGCAAGAACTCAAAGTGGCAAAGGAAGGGTCGAAAGTTGTATAGTCACCATAAGCCTGACCCGCTTTGAAATACTGCGCAGTAAAATGATCGCTTGTATTTCCGGGAGCTGAGATTGAAATTCCCCTGTATATTCCGCTGTTTCCGACAGGAAATGTAAACGCACTATTTCCTGTTTTTCTCACAGGACCATTTACATGGCTTGTGTTACTAAAACCTGAAGTAGTACTTCCGGATGCAAAATTCAGGTAATTGGTTCCTGTGGAGTTGATGATGCCACTTGTGAACGTTGCTGTCAAACCAATATTCAAAGGTGTATTCAATGTAAGTGTACCGGCAGATTTATTCATTACAAGACGCTGAATCAAAGGGATTGAACTGGCAGATGTCAGTGTTTGGTTACTCCCCCCGGTAAATTCAACGTTACCTGTACCGCTTCCAAATGTGATGGCTGTAGTGCTGTTTATTACGATATCACTTGAAAAATAACTGCTTGAATTATATGCCGGAGACAAAGCTCCGGAAGATGATTGAACAAACGTAACCGCCGCATTATAAGTGTCACCTGTAGTATTTGCCTGGCGCCATTCTGCAGTACTGCTGTTTGTTAGACTGGTTGTTCCATTGAATATGTTTCCTCCGTTTGACAATGTTGCAGTGTTTCCATTTTTGATCATGGTTGCTGTTCCGTTATAAGTGCAGCCATTCAAATAGATCTGTGGAGCAGTAAAATTGACATTCCCATTAAATGTACAGGCAGGCCCGATCCGGAGAATTCCCGATCCGGTAAATGTCAGGTTCTGAGCAGTTCCACCGGGCGCTGTTCCCTGGGTAAAATGCCTGATTTCCAGCGCTCCATTGAAAAATCCGGCACCACCGACACTGATTGTTCTTCCTTCGGCCATGCTGGCCGACGCAGCAGTATTATATCCAATAGTTATTCCTACACCATTGGTAGAATTCACAATAATATTGCCGTTGAACCGGGTTGAGGGAGCAATATCTGCCAATCCGATGGATGAGGTTCCTGTATTGTTAAGAGTTACGTCCATATTAAAGGTATCAGCAACAGACGCTGCTGTTACAAAAAGTGAATTGCTTGAATTGATAAGCGTTGTCAGACCATTGAATACATTCCCTCCGGTTCCGAAGTTAGCTGCACCCCCTTTCTTTTCCAGGTAGGCTGTTCCATTATAGGTACAATCGTTCAGGTAAATTTGTGGCGTACGGAAATCTACGTTACCATTGAAGGTCGAAAAAGGTCCGAGATAAAGTATTCCGCTACCTGTAAAAACCAAATTTTGTGAGGTAGTTCCCAGCTGGGTGAAATACCTGAGTAAAAGTCTGCCGGCTGAAAACCCGGTTCCGCCGACACTGATTGTTTTTCCACTTGCCAGGGTTGAGGACATGGAGGTTCCGGGACCGTTTCCAAAAGTGATTCCTGCGCTGGCAGTGCCATTGGTTGAGTTGACAATGATATTCCCGTTATATTGATTTCCAAGCGAATTATCAGACATAGCAATCCATGCTGAACCGGTATTTGTCAGGGTTAAATCTGCATGAAAGATATCGGGTGTAATAAAGGCTGTTGCGAAAAAACCGCTTCCTGAATTTGATAAGGTGGTAAGCCCATGAAAAACATTTCCCCCATTTCCCAGATTATTGGTGCCACCGTTTTTGGTCAATGCAGTTGGACCATAAAATGTGCTTCCGTTTAAATACACTTGCCCGCCTGAACAATTGACGATCGGGGCAAAGGAGGTACTAACCCCAAAAGTAGTTCCGCTGAAAGTAAGGATGGCGGTAGTGGTGAGTGAAAAAGTTGCTGTTGTTCCCAAGCTATTGGTGATAATTCCCGAAGAAAAGGTATTGTTAACAGTACTTGAAACAGTCAGATCATTTCCATTCATAACAATCGTTCCGCTATATCCGGTGACCAATAATCCGGCGATCGTCGGTGCGATATCCAGGTTGCAATTTCCATTGCTCCCGGCTATACCGTCATAAATTGCAACATCACTTGCTCCCGGCACGGAAGCTCCACCAGCTCCGCCCGAAGTGGCAGACCAATTGGCAATATCGTCCCAGTTTGCGGTGCCTGTAGCGATCCAATAACGATCGGCAGAAAGCGCTCCCTTCGTAAAGAGGCAGAACAATCCGAATAGAAGAATGTGTTTTGAAATACTGATTCTCATAGTGATAATTATTAACAGGTATGTTAATTAATTTAGCAAAATTACTGATAATAAACCAATCGTTTCTATTAGTTGGTGCGTTCTCCCGTTTGAACCGGAGGTTTCACTGATTTTTTAATATTTATGGGCATTAATTGTTTTTTGTGATTTCATTCTAACACGTCATCTTTTAAGTTCTTTTAAGATACCGGCATAGCATTTTGTTATACATTCAAGGGAAATCCTTCAATTATGACTCTTTTTTCTAACATCAAAAATGTATACCGTTTATTTAAACAGGTAGACCTGGATCAGCTCACTCAATTATCAGAAAAAGTAAACCTTGCCGAGGTGGTGAAAAATGTTGGCAAATTGGATGATAAACAATTGGCCGGGCTGATAAAATTTATCGGAGGTAAGCAGAGTAAAAAAGAACTTCCTTTGATTGACGGGGATTTTTACAATATCAGTCATACCTTAAATACGGAAGAGAGAGCACTACAGCTAAAAGTCCGGGCATTCATGGAACAGGAGATCAAACCCATTGTAAATGAGTACTGGATAAAAGGAGAATTCCCTCATCACCTGATCCCGAAAGTGGCAGAGCTTGATATTTGTGGCATTGCTTATGAAGGCTTTAGCAATCCGCTCAGATCGTGTTTACTGGAAGGTGTTCTGGCTATGGAAATGGCTCGAGTGGATGCCTCCTTCGCTACTTTTTTTGGTGTGCAAAGCGGACTGGTCATGGGATCCATTTATTTACTCGGATCAGAGGAACAAAAACAGGAATGGCTCCCTGAATTGAAAAGCTTCCGAA
>CAMPIU010000059.1 GCA_946886545.1 uncultured Flavobacteriales bacterium
GGTAGCTAAATACGCAGCTAAAAGAGCTGAGTTGAAAGCTGCCGGAGATTGGGATGCATTACAGCAATTGCCTGCGAACTCATCTAAAGTTCGTGTACACAATCGTTGTGGTTTAACTGGTCGTCCTCGTGGTTATATGCGTCAATTCGGTGTTTCACGTGTTACTTTCCGTGAAATGGCATTGGCTGGTAAAATCCCGGGAGTTAAAAAAGCAAGTTGGTAAAAGTCTCTGTCAGTTGACAGATTGAAACTCTACCGAGTAATTAATAAAAGAAAAAGGACATGTATACAGATCCTATTGCAGATTTTCTTACACGAATTCGTAACGCGAGTATGGCTCGTTTGAAAACAGTGGAAATTCCTGGTTCAAACACAAAGCGTGCTATGACAGCAATCTTGTTTGATCAAGGTTATATCGCGAATTACAAATTCGAAGAAGATGACAAACAAGGTGTGATTAGAATCGCATTGAAGTACAACCAATCAACAAAAGTTCCGGCGATTACTAAGATAGACCGTGCGTCTCGTCCAGGTCTTCGTAAGTACTCCAGCGCATCAGAAATGCCGCGCGTATTGAATGGTTTGGGAATCGCTATCGTTTCTACTTCTCGTGGAGTAATCACGGATAAAGAAGCAAGAAAAGAAAACGTTGGTGGAGAAGTTCTCTGCTACGTATATTAAATTAATGTAGAGATGCAGATTGTGTGAAGTTCGCTTCATCTTTCGTAATCCATAATTAAAAAAGTAATGTCAAGGATAGGTAAATCCCCAGTAACAATCCCGAGTGGAGTTGAAGTAAAAGTGAACGGTACTACAGTTACCGTTAAAGGTCCGAAAGGAGAATTAACACAAGAAATTGATTCTTGTATAACAATCCAGATTGAAGGTTCAACAATCACTTTTAGCCGCGCGTCTGATGCGCCAGATCATAGAGCAAAACACGGTTTATACCGTTCGCTTTTGTTTAATATGATAGCTGGAGTATCCGAAGGGTTCAAAAAGGAGTTAGAAGTAATCGGAGTAGGTTACCGTGCAACAGCAACTGGTCAGCAGTTGGAGTTAGCATTAGGTTATTCTCACCCGATTGTTATCGAGCTTCCTAAAGAAATTAAGGTATCTGCAGATACTCAAAAGGGTAAGGCACCATTGGTAACATTGGAGTCTTACGATAAACAACTTTTGGGCCAGGTTGCTGCCAAAATTCGTTCCCTTCGTAAACCAGAGCCGTATAAAGGAAAAGGTATTCGCTTCTTGGGCGAAGAGATTAGAAGAAAAGCTGGTAAATCTGCAGGTAAAAAATAATTTTAAAAGTTATGGCATTTAGTAAATTAAACAGAAGAGCAAAAATTAAGAGAAGAATCAGAAAGAAAATTTCTGGTACTACTTTAGTGCCTCGCCTATCTGTATTCCGTTCAAATAAGCAGATTTATGCTCAATTGATTGATGATACAAAAGGTGTGACACTAGTCGCTGCTTCTTCTTACAAGAACAAAGCTGCTGATAAGAAAAACAAATCTGATCAGGCTGCTGTTGTAGGAAAAGAAATCGCTTCTAAAGCGGTGAAAGCTGGCGTAGAAACAGTTGTATTTGATCGTAACGGGTATTTATACCACGGTCGTGTTAAATCATTAGCTGATTCAGCTAGAGAAGGTGGACTTAAATTTTAATCATCATGGCAGCAATTATAGGAAATAGAGTAAAAGCCTCTGATATAGAGCTTAAAGATAAATTGGTATCTGTGAACCGTGTGACTAAAGTAACAAAAGGTGGTCGTACATTCAGTTTCTCAGCTATCGTAGTTGTTGGGGATGAAAACGGTATCGTAGGTCATGGTCTTGGTAAGGCAAAAGAAGTAACGGAAGCGATTACAAAAGGAATCGATGATGCGAAAAAGAACCTTATCAAAGTTCCGATCTTAAGAGGTACAGTTCCTCACGCTCAAAAAGGAAAATTCGGTGGTGCAGAAGTTTTATTGAAACCTGCAACAAATGGTACAGGAGTTATCGCCGGTGGTGCGATGCGTGCAGTTTTAGAATCTGTAGGTGTTCACAATGTATTGGCAAAATCTCAAGGATCATCCAATCCACATAACGTTGTTAAAGCAACGATCAATGCATTGGCGTCTATGCGCGATGCAGCTGCAGTTGCACGTCAACGTGGAATTAGTATGGACAAAGTGTTTAACGGTTAATATTAAAATAGTATGGCAACGATTAAAATCAAACAAGTTCGCAGTGCTATCAAACGCCCGGCTCGTCAGAAAAAAACGATTCAAGCGTTAGGATTTAGCCGTTTGAACCAAGTAATTGAGAAAGAAGCAACTCCGCAAATCCTTGGCATGATCAAGAAAGTTGAGCATTTGGTACAAGTTGTAGATTAATACTTTAAAACGAATTATCCATGAATTTAAATAATTTAACGCCTGCGAAAGGATCCGTTCTATCTGATAAGAGAATTGGTCGTGGACACGGTTCTGGTGGCGGTGGTACTGCTACGCGCGGTCACAAAGGAGCGAAATCTCGTTCTGGTTATTCTAAGAAAATTGGATTCGAAGGGGGACAAATGCCGTTACAACGACGTGTTCCTAAGTTCGGATTCAAAAACATCAACAGAGTTGAATACAAAGCAATCAATTTGGATGCTATTCAATCTTTGGTTGAACGTAAGAATGTAACTGATATTACTATCGAAGTACTACGTGAAAATGGTTTGGTATCCCGCAATGACTTGGTGAAAATCCTTGGTCGTGGAGAGCTTAAATCAAAAGTAACCATTAGTGCTCACAAGTTTTCTTCTTCTGCAAAAGCAGGAATTGAAGCTCAAGGTGGTAGTATTTCAGAAATCTAATTAACTTTGCCGACATTTTTTTTATGAAACGGTTTATACAAAACATAAAAAACATCTGGAAAGTAGAAGAGTTAAGAAAGCGTATCTTATTGACGCTTTTCTTAATTCTTGTATACCGTATCGGATCGTTTATCATGTTACCTGGCGTGAATGCAGAGGCTGTAATGGCTAATGCATCCAGCAAAGGAGGTGACAACGTACTTGAATCATTGTTGTCGATGTTCTCGGGAGGTGGATTTACCAACGTGTCAATTATGGCGTTAGGGATCATGCCTTACATCAGTGCATCGATTATTATGCAATTACTGGGAATGGCTGTTCCGGCTGTTCAGAAAATGCAGAACGAAGGTGAATCGGGTAGAAAACAAATCAATACGTATACTCGCGTACTTACAATTATAATTTGTGCTGTTCAGGCTCCAAGTTATATCTCGTTGTATGCGTCTAGTATTAAAGGTGCATTGCCTGCTGATCAATCCATGTTATGGTGGACAACAGCGGTGTCTTGTATGGTTGCCGGTTCAATGTTTGCTGTATGGTTAGGTGAGCGCATTACAGATAAAGGAATTGGGAATGGTATCTCCTTATTGATTACCGTTGGGATCTTGTCCCGTCTCCCATCTTCATTTCTTGCTGAAATGGCTGCTAACAAAGATTTCCCGCTTAAGATCGTTTTGGAGATCATCGTATTCATGCTTATTGTACTTGGAACAATCCTTATTGTTCAGGGTGTACGTAAAGTTCCTTTAAACACAGCGAAACGTGTTGTTGGAGCCAGAGCAGTGGATGAGCAAGGTGCCCGCAATTATTTACCGCTTAAGGTGAATGCTTCGGGTGTAATGCCAATCATTTTCGCGCAAGCGATTATGACAATTCCGGTGATGATTTTCTCTCAGCAAGATCCCAAAGGGGGAGGAAGTGTTATTCAATATGCTTTAGGTGATACACACGGTGTTCCTTACAACGCATTGTTAGCACTTTTGATTATCGTATTTACGTACTTCTATACTGCAATTATGATCAATCCACGTAAAATGGCGGATGATTTAAAGCGCAGTGGGGGCTTTATCCCTGGGGTTCGTCCCGGAGATGAGACTGCTGAGTATATAGACTCGTTGGTATCTCGTATTACTTTGCCCGGATCTATGTTCCTGGCGTTGATTGCGATTTTACCATCTATTGCTTACGCAGCAAATATTACTTCTGGTTTTGAGTATTTCTTCGGAGGAACTTCGTTGTTAATCATGGTGGGAGTAGTTTTAGATACCCTTCAACAAATCGAATCTTACTTATTGAACCGTCACATGGATGGTTTGATGGAAGGATCCCGTGTTAGAGGAAGAAGAAGTGTAAACGAAATGTCATCAGGTTTCTAGATTATGGCTAAACAGGCATCAATAGAACAAGACGGAACGATCATCGAGGCATTGTCTAATGCAATGTTTCGTGTCGAATTGGAGAATGGACACGTTATTACGGCGCACATTTCAGGTAAAATGAGAATGTTCTACATTAAAATTTTACCTGGTGACCGAGTGAAAGTGGAAATGTCTCCATATGATTTAACTAAAGGACGTATTTCTTTCCGCTACAAATAATTTGTAAGAAAGAACTCCGATAAAAAAGCAAAATATGAAAGTAAGAGCTTCAGTAAAAAAACGATCTGTAGATTGCAAGATCGTGAAGAGAAAAGGAAGAGTTTACGTGATTAACAAAAAGAATCCTAAACTAAAACAAAGACAAGGGTAATTATGGCACGTATCGCAGGTATTGATCTACCAAAAAACAAGAGAGGTGTAATCGGTTTGACATACATCTTTGGAATTGGTCGTAGCACGGCTAAGAAAGTACTAGTTAATAATGGAATTGATGAAAACATCAAAGTACAAGATTGGAATGACGATCAGATTGCTTTGATCCGTACATCTATTTCAGAGATTAAGACAGAAGGACAATTGCGTTCTGAGATCCAGTTGAACATTAAGCGTTTGATGGATATCGGATGTACACGTGGAATTCGTCACCGTGCTGGTCTTCCATTGAGAGGTCAACGTACGAAAAACAACTCTCGTACTAGAAAAGGTAGAAGAAAAACAGTTGCTAACAAGAAGAAAGCAACTAAATAATAGTTAGAAATGGCAAAAGCAAATCAAAAGAAGAAGAAAAACGTCAAAGTAGACGCGGCGGGTGAAGCGCATATTCAAGCTACCTTCAACAACGTGATTATTTCTTTGACGAACAACGCAGGTCAAGTTATTTCTTGGTCTTCCGCTGGAAAAATGGGCTTCAAAGGTTCTAAAAAGAACACTCCGTATGCTGCACAAATTGCTGCTGAGGATGCATCTAAAGAAGCACATGACTTCGGATTACGTAGAGTGCGGGTATTTGTGAAGGGACCAGGTGCTGGTCGTGAATCAGCAATACGTGCAATTCACAATCATGGTATCGAGGTAATCGAGATCATTGACGTGACTCCACTTCCGCACAATGGTTGTCGTCCACCAAAAAGACGTCGCGTTTAATAATAGTAATTTAATCTTAAGGGGAAAAATTGATTATCGAAGGACAAGCCTTAATTCATAATCCCCCTTTTATAGTTTTATAGTATGGCAAGATATACAGGCCCAAAATCGAAAATTGCTCGTCGTTTTCGCGACCCAATTTTCGGTCCAGATAAATCTCTGGACAAAAGACAGTACGGACCGGGACAACACGGACCGAACAAACGTAGAGGAGGAAAACAATCGGAATATGCAATTCAGTTAACTGAAAAGCAAAAAGCGAAGTACACTTACGGAATTTTAGAGCGTCAATTCTCTAATTTGTTTAAAAAAGCGCAACGCATGAAAGGTATTACAGGTGAAAACTTGTTGCAATTATGTGAAATGCGTTTAGACAATACAGTATACCGTTTAGGAATTGCTCCTTCTCGTCGTGCTGCTCGTCAGTTGGTAACTCACAGACACATTGTTGTAAATGGTGATGTAGTAAACATCCCATCTTATACTTTGCGTATCGGTGATGTTGTAAGTGTACGTGAAAAGTCAAAGTCTTTAGAGGCAATTACTTCTTCATTGACAACTTCAACAAATAAGCGTTATGATTGGTTGGATTGGGATTCAAATTTAAAAGCCGGAAAGTTTTTAAGTATTCCTTCTCGTGATATGATCCCTGAGAATATCAAAGAACAATTAATCGTCGAATTATACTCTAAATAATAAATCATATTGAATCACAGCTAAAGGGTTTGATTGACTTTTCTTCAATCTGTCAAACCGCGCAACTGTGAAACAATTAAAAAGAAGAAAACAAAATGGCAATTTTAGATTTTCAAAAGCCTGACAAGGTAATAATGATTCAGTCGGATGAGCGCAAGGGACAATTTGAATTTCGTCCTCTTGAACCTGGCTACGGAATTACAGTAGGAAACGCATTACGTCGTATCTTGCTTTCTTCTTTAGAAGGTTACGCTATTTCATCGGTGCGCATCGAAGGTGTAGACCATGAGTTCGCAACGTTGAAAGGTATCGTTGAAGACGTAACTGAGATCGTTTTGAATTTGAAACAAGTTCGCTTCAAACAACAAATCGAGGGTACGGATAACGAAACAGTTGTTGTTTCTATTTCCGGACAAGATAAGTTGACTGCTGGTGATTTAGGTAAATTCACATCCGGATTCCAGGTGTTGAACCCGGATTTAGTGATTTGTAACATGGAATCTTCTGTAAAATTGGAGATGGAGTTGACAATCGTTAAAGGACGTGGTTACCTTCCTGCTGAAGAGAACAAAACAGGGAATTCACCATTTGGAACGATTTTTATCGATTCAATTTTTACGCCGGTTGTAAACGTTAAATACACGATTGAAAATTACCGTGTAGAGCAAAAAACGGATTACGAAAAATTGGTTTTGGAATTGACTACAGATGGTTCAATACATCCGAAAGATGCCTTGAAAGAAGCTGCAAAAATCCTGATACATCACTTTATGTTGTTCTCTGATGAGCGTATCACTTTAGATAGTGAGGTGAAATCTGAAACAGAAGAGTTTGATGAGACATCTTTGCACATGCGTCAATTGTTGAAAACAAAACTAGTAGATATGGATCTTTCGGTTCGTGCTCTGAATTGTTTGAAAGCAGCAGACGTTGAAACATTGGGTGACTTGGTTTCTTACAACAAGAATGACTTATTGAAGTTCCGTAACTTCGGTAAGAAATCATTGACTGAATTGGAAGACTTAGTAGATTCTAAAGGATTGAACTTTGGAATGAATGTAGCTAAGTACAAATTAGATAAAGACTAGAATCGCAGATACAAATTAATAATGTCGTAATAGGTGGTAAGAATGATGCGATTATAGTTCTTACTAACCGTTACTTACGAAATTTCAAAAAAAATGAGACACGGTAAAAAATTCAATCACTTAGGTAGAAAAACTGCGCACAGAGGTGCAATGTTGTCTAATATGGCTTGTTCGTTAATCGAACACAAACGTATTTCAACTACAATCGCTAAAGCAAAAGCTTTGCGTGTATATGTTGAACCTATTTTGACAAAATCAAAAGACGATACAACTCACAATCGTCGTACAACTTTCTCTTACTTAAAAAGTAAAGAAGCTGTTTCTGAATTGTTCAGAACGATTGCTCCGAAAATTGCTGACCGTCCGGGAGGATACACTCGTATTATCCGTACAGGTTACCGTTTAGGAGATAACGCTGAAATGTGTTTGATCGAGTTGGTTGACTTCAATGAAGTTTACACAGCTGGTGAGAAGAAAACAACAACTCGCCGTTCTCGTCGTGGTGGTTCAACTGCTAAGAAAGCGGATGCAACTCCGGTTGCTGAAACAACAGATGAAGCAGTAGTTGTAGAAGAAGCGAAAGCTGAAGAAGTAAAAGCGGAAGAAGTTGCTCCTGCAGCTGAAACTCCTGCTGAAAACAACGAAGCAACTGACGAAACTTCAACAGAAGAATCGGAAGAAAAATAAGATTTTCAAATCTGAAAGGAATGGACAGTAATTAATTACTGTCCATTTTTTTTTGATATTTGTATAAGCATTATACAGAAGTTTTATGAAACAATTTTACGTAATTACAATTTTAATTTGTTCCCTGATTGCTAATACCGGGTTTAGCCAGGAGACAGGCCAAAAGAAACCTTTCAATGCTCCACAGCATCTTTCGCTTGGACATTCATCGAATAAAACCACTTCATGTGGCGTTGATACGATTGTTTATCCTTATCTGAAAGAGTTGGTTTTTACTTCCCCCGCTGATTCCTTCTCTATTGATGCAATGGTGGGAAATGTTCGTACTGCTGCTCAGGCCTATCATATTGATGATCAAATCCAGATTCACGGTGTACAATTTTGGGGAGGAGCTTACAGCACGTCTGCAGCGCCTCAAACTTTGCAGGTTCGTGCTTATCTCTATTCGGTCGATGCGAGCAACATGCCGATTGCAAAGCTCGATTCGGCTGATGTAACTATTACGCAGGCGTATGATTTTTATGAGGCGGTTTTTGCAACACCTTACATCTACGGTCAGAATTTTGCAGTTGCGGTAAGATCCATACCGAATGATACCCTGGCTGTGATAACAAATAATGCCGGTAATACATGGGCCACTCCGAATTACGGTGAAGGCCTGGCCTGGCGTCGTTTTGGATCGGGTATCTGGAACTCCGCATTATCTTTCTTCGGACAGGACCTGGAATACATGATCTTCCCGATTGTAAGTTATGATATTACTGCTGATTTTACTTCAGACGACCCAAGTTGTACCAACGAGGTATCTGAATTTTATAGTACATCATCTTCCAATTTGGGGAATCGGATGCTGAATATGAATGCTTTTGAGGCTTATTGGAACATCGCGGCAGTAGACTCGACCCTTACCTGG
Organism: uncultured Flavobacteriales bacterium; assembly: GCA_946886545.1. The sequence goes on from CAMPIU010000059.1 coordinate 8,754, forward strand.
AGTAATAATGGCACGGATCATATCGGTGAAAATGCAACATATACGTTTACCGCAGCAGGGACAGAAACTATCACATTGACAGCTGAGATGCGCGGTTATTACACAAATTGTTCGGATACTTATTCGGAGAATGTTATAGTGGTTGAAACTCCGGTGGCTGAGACGAATCCTTCAACTCCGATTAGTATGTGCGACGGTGAAATCACAGAGATATCCGCACTTCCTTCCATAGGAGTAAGTTACCAATGGCTTATGGACGGTGCTGTTGAAGTAGATTCCACCAATATAAATTATTGGACTGGTATCACCGGAAGTTATGCTGTCATCACCTCAAATGTTTGTGGTACGGATACAAGCGCCCTGGTGAATGTTGTTGTTAATCCATTACCACAGACTCCAACCATTACTGCATCCGGAACATTTTTGATTGCTTCGCCAGCAAGTGGTGTTTACCAATGGTATTTGGGCGGAGTAGAAATACAGGGAGAAATGAATGATTCGATTACAATTCTGCAAAACGGCAATTATACCGTTGTTGTAACGAATGCTTTTGATTGTTCTTCGGAATCTGCAAACTTCGAAGTAGATTACGTAGGTTTAACGGAAAATTCCCGGGATTTGATTTCTGTTTTCCCAAATCCTTCTTCGGGTCAATTTACTATTCATGCGAAGACTGGTGGTGTTATCACCATTACTACTTCTGAAGGAAAGTTTATTCACTCCGAACAATTAAGCTCAAATTCTGACCTGTCAATTAATCTTTCCGGATATGGAAGTGCAGTATACTTTATTAGTTATTCCGGAGAGGAGGGGGAGACAAGGCTTCGTTTTGTGATAAGTAAATAAGATCCTGTTCTAAAAGAGTGTTAAACCACAGTGTTTGTTTGGATGATTCTCCGCCTGTCATTTATTGAGGTGAAATTCCGGAGGTTCATTCTCTATACCATGTGTGTAGCGACTTTTGATATAGTTCGAGGTTTTTAAAAGGACTCACCTTTTTAAACAAGCCCTCTTTATACTAAGGGGGCTTCATTTATTTCATGAATGAAATTCGTGAGAAATGGTTTTTTAATCCTAATTTTGCAGAAAATTATCATTGCATGGAGGAACGCAAACCAGCTTTACTGGTCCTGGAAGATGGAACAGTATTTTATGGAAAAGCAACCGGGAAGATAGGTACAACAACCGGAGAAATTGCTTTTAATACGGGGATGACCGGTTATCAAGAGGTATTTACTGATCCTTCCTATTATGGACAAATTCTAGTCATGACGACATCCCATATTGGTAATTACGGTGTAAACTCGCTCGAGGTGGAATCCGAAACTGTGAAAATTGCAGGCTTGGTGACCAAAAAATTTGCCGATAATTTCTCAAGAAGTTCAGGAGAATCTAATTTGCAAGATTATTTAGTGGATAATGACAAGGTTGGTATTACAGATATTGATACACGATCTCTTGTTCGGCACATTCGACACAAAGGTGCTATGAATGCAATTATTTCATCTGAAATTTTGGATGAGAAGGCGCTTCAGAAGCAATTAAAAGAAGTGCCGTCAATGGATGGTTTGGAATTGTCTTCAAAAGTAGCAACGAAAACTGCTTATGAGGTTGGAGATCCGAACAGTTCTTTACGGGTAGCTTTACTTGATTTTGGTGTAAAGAAGAATATCGTTCGTTGTTTGGCCGACAGAGGTTGTTTGGTCAAAGTGTTTCCAATGAATGTTTCCATTGATGAATTGAAAGAATTTAAACCTGACGGATATTTATTATCAAATGGTCCCGGGGATCCATCTGCGATGCCAAATGAAATTGCTTTAGTAAAAGAATTAGTTGAAGTTGGTACCCCGATCTTTGGAATTTGTCTCGGACACCAGATCTTAGGCTTAAGCCAAGGTTTGAAAACAGAAAAGATGTTCAATGGTCATAGAG